>JACCTS010000139.1 GCA_013812245.1 Rubrobacter sp. | reverse complement strand
CCTTCCGCCCCCGCCTCCTCGCCGGTGGAGCCCTGGGTCGCCGACGTGGCGTCCATGTTGTTCCTGAGCCACTCCGACCACGCCTCGAACGGCGCGAAGGCCGCCGAACCTGAGTTCGGGACGCCCGTTCCTCCGCCGCTTCCTCTGGAATCCGTCATAAATCGTTCCTTCCCTTCCACTGAGAGCTTTTGTGCTGCACATTATGGCATGTTTACCGCGAACCCATCTGAGACCATCCACCATTGTTCATGCCCCTCGGGTAGTGGCTCTAGATCCTGTACGCCTCCCTCCAAATCCTCCATGCCCGCGACAGGCCTTCTCCGCGGATGCGGTATCGTACCTATCAAATAGAATTCGTTGAGGGAACGGTCCAGAAAGGGATTCCCGGAGGAGGATGGGTTGAAGATTCCGGGCATGAAGTTGGTTGGGAAAGCCGAAGAGATTGGCAACGTGGTAGGGGTCCCGATGACCCGGGGACTCGGGCTCGCGGACCTGTTGAAGAGGACGTTTAAGGAGGCGTGGAAGGACCATCTAGACGTGTTCGCGGGCAACCTCACCTACAAGGGACTCTTCGCGCTTTTTCCCTTCTCCGTTTTCCTGCTTTCCTTGATCGGCCTCTTTGGAGCCCGGGAGCTTCTCGACACCCTCTTCGAACGGGCATCCCTCGTGCTGCCGGAGGGGGCTGCCGCCTTTCTAGAGGACCAACTCCGTGGGATAGCGGCCAGCAAGGCCCGGGGGGCTTACACCGCCGGGGCGATAGCCTCGCTCCTCCTCACCCTGTGGGGGGCCTCCGGGGCGTTTCGCTCCGTGATGAAGGCGATGAACGTCATGTACGAGATCGAGGAGGCGCGCCCGCTTTTGATACGGTACTTGCTCTCTGTGCTTCTCTCCCTGGGGACCGCTGCACTCCTCCTCTTCGCGCTCGCGCTCATCCTCTTCGGCCCCCAGCTGGGGGGCGCCGTTGCAGAGACTATGGGCTTGGGCTCTGTCTTCCGTCTCGTATGGATCGTAGTGCTGTGGCCGGTCCTATTCTGCGAAGTCCTGTTAGCCTTTTCCCTGGTCTTCTACTTCGCCCCCGACGTCGAGCAGCGCTTCCGGTGGGTTAGCCTCGGTTCGATCTTCGCCGTCACTTTGTGGCTCGTCTTCTCCGTCTTGTTCTCGCTCTACGTCAGTAACTTCGGCTTCTTCAACGCCACCTACGGATCCTTGGCCGGCGTGGTGATCTTCCTGTTCTACATCTACTGGTCGGCGTTGATCATGCTGATCGGCGCCGAGATGAACCAGGTAATAGAAGGACACATCCTCGAAGGCAAGAACGAGGGCGAGAAAACAATCGACGCCGATCAGTAGCCGGGCTAACCCGTGTCTGCGCCTACTGGTCATAGGAAAAACTCCCTCCGATTCGCCGGCCCTACGCCCGCCGTAATGGAGCGAGTCGGCCCGGGCGTACGCTGCTGACAGGCACACCCTAACGGTGGGCGTGTTACGGTTATCATTTGCAACCCGAGCAGGATGGTGTGCCCATGAGCTTTGTTACCGAAGCGTTCCTCGTCAGCGGCGTGGCCCTGGACCTCGTGGGGGCAACGGTGCTCTCCCACGCCCATAATGTGGAGTCTACGCTCGAGTTACGCGAGGAGATCAGCGGAGATGAGCGCGCACTCGGCGAGAAGGATGCCATCGCTACCCACGCGCGGTTACTCTCGGAGAAGCGCGTTGGCTTTCTCCTCCTGGCTATCGGCCTCGCGTTGTACCTGGCGGGGCTGGTACTGGGAACTTCGGAAAGCTTCGTGGGGATGGCGGGCTTCGCAGTCGGCGTGCTCGCCCTGAGCCTGGGCGCCGCTGCGCTCTGGATCAAGGTGGGGACCAGGCGGGTGACCCGGCAGACGCACGAGGCGGCCCGCAGTGAAGGCGCCGAGGGAATCTCCGACCGACCGTAAGTAACCAACCCATTCAGGAGTGGCAGTGGCCGAATCAAAGGAGCCCCCGCCGAGCCTCACCGGACGGTTCGCCCGATGGTTGCTTGAAGCCCGGACCGTAGAGCCAAAAGGCCGGGCGGCGAAGGAGGGGCCTGAGCAGCACTCCTGGTGGCAGGTCATGTGCCTCACCGGTGTGGACTACTTCTCCACGCTCGGCTACATACCCGCCATCGCGGGCCTGGCGGCCGGGGCGCTCTCGCCGGTTGCTACCCTGCTTATCGTGTTGCTAACGCTCTTTGGGATGCTGCCCATGTATCGCCGCGTCGCCGAGAAGAGCCCGCGCGGGCAGGGTTCGATCTCGATGCTCGAAGACCTGCTCTCGTTCTGGACGGGCAAGCTGTTCGTGCTCTGCCTTTTGGGGTTCGTGGCGACAGCCTGGTTGGCCACGATCACCCTCTCCTCGGCGGACGCTACGGCCCACGTCGTCGAGAACCCGTTGGTGCCGGAGTTTTTCCACGGCCAGGAGGTCGCCATCACCCTGGTGCTGCTGGCGCTGCTGGGGGCGGTCTTCCTCAAGGGTTTCAAGGAAGCGATCGGCATCGCGGTATTCCTGGTCGCGGCCTACCTGACTCTGAACCTCGTCGTCGTGGCCGTCGGCCTGTACGAGATCGCTACCCAACCCCAAAACCTCGCCAATTGGCAAAGCGCGCTGTTTTCCAACTACGGCAGCCCGCTGGCGATGCTCGGCGTGTCGCTGCTGGTGTTCCCGCAGCTGGCTTTGGGACTCTCGGGTTTCGAGACCGGCGTGAGCCTGATGCCGCTCGTGCGCGGCGGCGAAGGGGATGAGCCGGAGCGGCCCGTGGGCCGCATCCGCAACACAGGCAAAATGCTGACCACCGCCGCCCTGATCATGAGCTTCTACCTGATCACGTCCAGCTTCGTGACGGCAGTACTCATACCCCTTGAGGAGTTCGAGTCCGGCGGCGAAGCCAGCGGACGAGCCCTCGCGTACGTGGCGCACGAGTACCTGGGCGGCGTGTTCGGCACGATCTACGACCTGAGCACGATCACGATCCTGTGGTTCGCGGGCGCCTCGGCGATGGCCGG
>JACCTS010000110.1 GCA_013812245.1 Rubrobacter sp. | reverse complement strand
CCGCTCCCACGCTTTGTCGGTGATCTCGCCCCGTCTCACCATGGCAAGTACGCTCCCTTCGACTGTTGCGAACGCTCGAAGAGTGGAGGCTAACATGGTCATTCCCATTCATCAGACAGGCCCTAGTCCGACATGATGCCACCCGAAGAAGCCGAACGCATCCACCAAAGGTCTGTTCACCGGATTGCCGGCAAAGGCGTGTTCTCGGAAGTCCACAGAGCACCGGTTCGCTACCGTAAGGGTTCCCCGAACCCTTCGCTTCGGCCAACCTGGTCGGGATGCGCTCGCAGCTCCACAAGAGTAAGCTGCACTTGTTGCGTACCAGGGAAGGATAGAGGAGACTAACGCGGGTTATGAGCGACCAGATTTCACTAGAACCAGTTGACGCCGCCAACGTAACAGTCCTGGTGGACAACTTCATCGACGCTCTCCTACCCAGCAGCGAGGTGGCGCAACGGCCGCAGGTGGCATACGACATGTGGGAGCGTGAGCGAGGGCAGCTGATCGCCGAGCACGGCCTCTCGCTGTTGCTGACCGTCGAGCGAGACGGCCGCAGCTCATCGCTCATTTACGACGCGGGGCTTAGCCGCGAGTCCGCGATCCATAACATGGACGTACTCCAGGTTCGGCTACCCGATCTGAGGGCGATCGTGATGTCTCACGGACACAGCGACCACCACGGCGGGCTGGAGGGCATGATCCGGCGCGTCGGTGCTCGGGGGATGCCGCTCGTTATCCATCCCGAGGCCTGGCGAGACCGCAAGGTCGTCTTCCCGACCGGCACCGAGTTGCACCTCCCGCCACCGAGCCGCCAGGACCTCGACCGGGAAGGGGTCGAGGTCACCGAGGAGCGCCAGCCGAGCCTCTTGATCGATGGCATGGTGCTGGTGACTGGCCAAGTCGAGCGCGTTACCGATTTTGAGAAGGGCTTCCCGCTCAATTACGCGCGCTCTAACGGCGGCTGGGAGCCCGATCCCTGGATCTGGGACGACCAGGCGGTGGTTGTAAATCTCAAGGGCAAGGGCCTCGTGGTGCTTTCAGGCTGCAGCCACTCCGGAGCGATCAACGTACTGCGCCAGGCCCAGCGGCTTACCGGCGAGGATCGCGTGCACGCCTTCGTAGGCGGTATGCACCTCACCGGGGGGATCTTCGAGCGCCTGATCCCTCGCACGTTAGATGAACTGGTCGCGATAGCCCCTAGATGGTTGGCGCCCGGGCACTGCACGGGCTGGAGGGCGACCCACGAGATCGCGCGTCGACAGCCGGAGGCGTACGTGCAGACGAGCGTCGGCACCCGGCTGCAATTTACATGATCGCTGGCTACCGAGTCACCAGGCTGGCCAAGAACCCCTTTTTACACAGTCTCAGAAGGGGTGTTCTCAGAAGACTTGTTCTCGAAAGTCCGCTGGGAGGATCTTGTATAGGTTGGGCGCCTCGGGCCGGGTTTCCTCCTGTTTCTCGGAAGTTGTCTTGATGAAACCCGTGTGCCGTGTGGAGCTCATACGCTTCGACCGGTAGGGTAGGCCGAACCTCGGAGTAGGCTGCCTACTCTTGTCAACCTTCCTTCTTCAGAGGTGATCCGGTCGCACCCCCGACGTCGGTTGTGATCCGCCGGCCACGCAGCTCACATATCTCCATAGTCGTATTCTTGTGGCCTGAGAGATCCATGAGGGATCCCGGGCCCAGCAACAACGAAAGGGGTAAGGATACACGACTGAAAACGACCTACAGGGGATCTCGCTGCCCTCGGGCGTTCAGGAAGAGACGCAGGCGCTGTCTTCCCGCAGAAGGTTTTTGGCCGGATCGGCGGCCCTGCTCGCTGGTGGGGCGCTGGCGGCGGCCCTCCCAGGGGTGGCGCAGGCCTACAACACTGGCAACCCGCCCACCGACGTGGACGTCCTCAACTACGCGCTGACCCTCGAGCATCTCGAGTACTCCTTCTACCGCGACGGGCTCAGGAAGTTCGACGAGCAGGACTTCCGCTCCAGCAACCTCTTCAGCGGGTCGGGCAACCTCCTGAGACCCACCGTCTACGAGAACTTCAGGCACATCCGCGAGCACGAGGACACCCACGTCGATACGCTTAAGAGCGTGATCAGGAGCCTCAGCGGCACGCCGGTGTCAGAGGCCGAATACAACTTCGAGGAGACCGCCTTCACCAGTATCGAGAGGTTCGTCTCCGTAGCCAAGGATCTGGAGAACACGAGGGTCTCCGCCTACGACGGGGCGATAGCCCACATCCAGCGGGCGAATCTCTTGACCGCAGGGGCTACGATCGCCACGGTGGAGGCGAGCTACGCCTCCTACCTCAACCTCCTGAACGGCACGTCGCCGTTCCCCGCTGCCTTCGACGAGCCGGCGGCGCCGCGGACGATCTGCGAGGCGGTACAGGCCGGGTTTACCGTCTCGGCCCCGAGGCCCTACGGACCCTACGGGAGCCTCGGCGCCCTGTGCAGGAGGCTTCCCAACACCACGACACCGTAAGGAAGAACCGAACACAGAAGACCTGGACCGGGGTATCCAACCCCCGGTCCTACTTCGTGTCCGACGATCCCAACCACCAGAATGCGTGAAAGGCGGCCGTGTATCCTGCCAGGGAGAGTTTCGTAGAATAGAGACTCGATCGCGGCCGTGGTCGAGAAGCCTGTGGAAGGGGCCGCCGCCGTGGCGGTGACGGTCGAGCCCATGCTGGTGGGCGAAATTAAAGCTTAGAGCTTGCGCCAATAGGCGAGTAGCGTATGTGACAATGAGCAGTCGGAAGGCTGTATAATCTCTCCGAGAGATGTCATGTGCGAAAAGTTGCCCGCCTATTGGCGCGGCCTCTTAGTCCTAGACAAACTTCTGTGCCCATGATCTGCAAAGACGCATTCTCGTAGAACCTGAAGGAGAAATCGGTAGGACAAGCGCTCCCTTTTCTCCAGAAAATGCTGATCCGATCTATCCCTCAAGATCGTAAACCTAAGAACCGGCATCATACAAACGACCGGCGACCCATAACCGAGGCAAAGGACCAATGCCAATGTTCGCAGGACTCGCATCGCCTTCGCATCTGATCATCGTTCTCGTGCTCGTCTTGCTGCTGTTCGGAGCCAAGCGGATACCGGCGCTGGCCAAGGGCTTGGGGACGGGCATCAAGGAGCTGCGCGAAGGGATCTCAAGCGGCGACGACGCCGAGGCGGAGGCGCCCGAAAGCACGAAAGTAGTTCGCAGCGAAGACGCCCGTGCCGGATCGGGGAACGAGACGGTCCAGACGGTTGGCACGCACGCCGGCCAGAGAAGCCTCTAAGCGTCGTGTTCGGTATCGGTATACAAGAGATGGTGCTCGTAGGACTCCTCTGCTTGGTCATCTTCGGTCCCAGCAAGCTGCCTGACATGGCTCGAGATCTCGGGCGGTTCGTCAGCGAAGCACGTCGCTCGGTGGAGGAGTTCAAGGAGGATCTCGTGGCCGAAGAGGAGGGCGGCCGGGAGTCCCACAAAGGCCGGGGACCGGAAGCGAGCCGGGAGCTAGAGGAGAACGTTGGGCGCGATGAGGATGCAGTGATCGACAGGAACGCGCCGCGCGCCGAGCACCTCTAAAGCGGAAGTCAATGAAGTTGACCCATCCCGCGATGCTTGCCCCTTCAAGCATGAGGCGGGAAGCCGCTCGACAACCAGCACCCTGGCCTCAGAGTCAGAAACCAGTGGGGGTCCAATGTCATTGCACACCGCTATAGAATGGTGTGTATTCTAGCTCAAGCGAGCTTTCTGGGTTACAGAAAACAGCCTTGGGCACTTCTTACTTCTTCAGGCAGTTTGAGAATCTCTACAGCGAGGACAATGATGCGTCGATAGTACTTCCGACTTTACGACCTGCACCTGACGGTACCATGAGTGCTACAGGCACGCTCGTAGTTGTTGACAGTCCGAGGAGCGTCTGACCATGTATCAGAAGGTCGCGTAGCTAGTTCTGCTTGACGAGACGGTAGCCGAAGCCGCGGACGGTCTCTATGAGCTTGGGCTCTGATGGGTTGTCGCCGAGCTTGTTACGGAGGCGCTGGACATAGACGTTCACGGTGCGCTCGTCTATGTACTCGTCCTCTCCCCAGACCTGCCGCAGTAGCGCCCCACGCGGAAAGACCCTTCCGGGGCTACGGGCGAGGGTGTAGAGCAACTTGAACTCGCGAGGTGAGAGCAGAATTTCCTGCCCGCCCTTGTTGACCTCGACCCGGTCCGGGTCTATCTCCAGGTCGCCGATGTGGATCCTGCCTGAAGCGCCAGCCAGCTCGCCGGCGATCTCGCGCTTACGGAGGATCTGCTTCACTCGAGCGACCAGTTCCCTGGGGTTGACGGGCGAGCGCATGTAATAGTCCGCGCCGAGCTCGATGCCCACGATGCGATCCATCGTATCCTCGTCGCGCAGCAGGGCCACGGTCGAGACGTTCGGCTTCTGCACGCCCGCTATCACCTGGAACCCTCGTTCGTCGGGCAGGCGATTGTCCACGACCGCGATCTCGAAGTCTTCGCGGCCGGAGATCTGACGCGCCTGAGCGCCGGAGCCGGCGGGCAACACCCGCCATCCCTCACCCGACAACGCCCGCCGGAGGTGCAGCCGTTCCTCATCGTCCCCGATAACCAGCAAGACCGCCGCGCTCAAAGCGTGCGGCCCATTTCATTCTCCGAACTTCTCCCCATCATTCTCACGATTATATCCTCAAAAGCCTCCACAAAGCACATCCACCTTGAGCAAAGCCCCTTCGGACGATATCATGGATTCCAGGATGCGCTCGTAGCTCAGCCGGATAGAGCGTCTGACTACGAATCAGAAGGTCGCAGGTTCGAGTCCTGCCGAGCGCGCC
>JACCTS010000108.1 GCA_013812245.1 Rubrobacter sp. | reverse complement strand
GTGGTCGAGTTCGAGCAGATACTCAAGAGTCGGGGCTACCGGCTGACGAACCAGCGGCGTGTGATCGCACGCGAGCTGGATGGCGAGCGGCACCTGTCGGCGGAGGAGATCTACGACCGGGTCAAGCACGAGCACCCGGAGATGGGTCTCTCGACGGTCTACCGGACGCTGGATCTGCTTACCGAACTCGGGATAGTGCGCAAGGACGACTTCGGCGAGGGTTACTCGCGCTATGAGCTGGCGACGGAGCGGATGCACCATCACGCCCGCTGCGAGCAGTGCGGCAACGTCATCGAGTTCAACGAAGAGCTCATGGAGTATCTGGCCTTGCAGGTCGAGCGCGAGACCGGCTTCGTCACGGACTGGCACGAGATCACACTGCACGGCCGCTGCGCGAACTGCGCGTCCTAAACTCCGAATTTCAGACCGTCCTGAGCAACGACGACTTCACCGTCGTATTCGCGTCCAACTTCTGCCACGAGGTCCAGCGCGTCCGCGTCCGGATAGAGATGCGTCAGGACGACGCGCTCGACGCCGGCCTCAGAGGCCATCCTGGCGACGCCACCTGCCTGGGGTGAGGTGTCCGGGTACGAGACTGTCGTCGGGGAAGGAACACTCGATGAGGAGGGTGTGGGCGCCGCGGGCGAGCTCCACGACGGACTCGCTGTATTCGGTGTCCCCGGTATACACGAACGCACCGTCAGCGCCTTCGAGGCGGTAGGCGATGCTCTCCAGGCGGTGCTCGGCTGGTGCCCAACTCAGCGTGCAACTTGGTAGCCTCATGGGCTCGGCGCCCACGACTGGAAGCTCGTTTATCTCGATGGAGTAGTCGGCCAGCATCCACTTTCCCCAGACGGCCTGGATCGAATCCCAGAACTCCCGGAACGGCTTCGGGCCTGAAATGTACAGCGGCTTCTCGCGCTCTTCCTCGGCGCCGTACTTGAAGGCGAAGAGTAACGACACGACATCCACCGTATGATCGGGATGGAAGTGGGTGAAGAAAATGCGGTCCACGGCGAAGGGATCCAGCCCCGTCTTGACCATTCCACGCACTGCGCCGGAGCCGAGATCGAAGACCATCATCTCCCCGCCTGACCGCACCGCCACGCAGCTCTGGCGGCGGGCTAGCCGTGGGACGACCGTGCCCGAGCCTACGACCGTTATCTCCATTTGGCCTCCCTCCGATCGGAAGCTGTTAGCCATCAGATTTCAGCAATGGTGCTAACAGGGCCGGCTCCGTAGCGGGATCGTGATTTCTCGTAGCTGGCCCGTGCGGTTGCCTGACTATCTTCTCCCGGTGAGTTGATCATCATTCCTCGCTGGCTGGTGACCGCTGATTGCTGGCCGCTCGAAAACCCATGTAAGCCCCAGGATACCCAGGAGTGCGCCTCCGATCACGTCCGAAGCCCAGTGAACGCCGAGGTACACCCGGCTGAGAACCGCCACGACGCCGCCGACCACCACAACCGTGCGTGCGACGCCGTTGGTCCATAGAACGAACACCGCCCCGAACAGCAGGACCAGCCGCAGGGCATGGCCGCTGGGATAGGGGAACGGGTGTTCGAGCGCCACCAGCAGCGTCGGGTCGGTGGCGCGGGACGCCATGCCCGGTAGTGGAGGGGTGGACAGGAAGAATTTCATCGCCAGCTCAACCATCCCGGTCGCGACGAACGCGGCTAGCAAACGGCTGGCGAGCCGCAAGTGTCCGCCGAAGACGAGGATGGTGAGGAGCGAGATCAGGGCCACCCCAACGACCTCCAGGCTGCCCGCGTACGAGAAGAAGCGGCCAAGCGTGTCCAGCGCGCCGGACTCGGCCTTCTGGGCAGTCTGGAGCGTCCACCGATCAAAGTTCTCGAACACGCCTGCTCCGGCCGCCACTGAACACAAGACGAAGGTCACGGAGGAGATCCAAAACAGTGAGCTGAAACCGCGGCTCACATCACGGAATACGCCGAAGAGACCGGGCGGCCGCCCGGTCTCTTCGGACCTCGAAGGCGATACTTCGGTTCAGGCTACGGCGTCGCGCAGGACACGACCGTACTCGCCGCCCTTGAGGATGCGCTCGGCTTCACGCTGGAGCTGCCTAACCCGCTCGCGCGAGATGTCCAACTCCTCGCCGAGCTCGGCGAGGGTGGCCGGTTCGCGGTCGTCGAGGCCGTAACGGCGGACGAGCACGTAGCGCACCCGATCCGGCAGCCGCTCTATGGCCTCCTTCAGGTGAGCAGTCTCCATCTCCCGCATCACCGTGTCCGGCGTATCGGACACCTTGTCGTCTTCGATGAAGTCACCGAGCTGGGAGGCGGTGTCTTCGGAGGAAACCGGCTGGTTGAGGCTTGTGGCGTCGGGCATGGCGCTCATGGTGAGGCGGACCTCTTCTAGCTCCCAGCCGAGGCGCCTGGCCACCACCTCCTCGGACGGCTCCCGCTCGAACTCGACCGACAGCTCGTTGTAGGCCCTGGAGACCTTGCGTATTTTCTCGGTCATGTGAACAGGCACCCTGATGGTCCTGCCCTTGTCCGCAACCGCCCGCTGCACAGCCTGCCTGATCCACCACGTGGCATATGTGGAGAACCGAAAGCCCCTGTCAGGGTCAAACTTCTCTACAGCCTTCATCAACCCTATGTTGCCCTCCTGGATCAAATCCTCAAACGGCAGCCCGTAGCCTCGGTACTTCTTGGCCACGGAAACCACGAGGCGGAGGTTCTTCTCTATGAGCCTCTCCCTGGCCCTGCGCTCGCCGGCCTTGGCGCGCCTTGAGAGGTCCACCTCCTCCTGGTGGGTTAGGAGGTCACCGCGGCCTATGTGGGAGAGGTACTTCGCCAATAGCTCCGGCGTATCCCCCTCGCGCTCCACCCTGGTTCCCGACGTGCGCTGCTTCTCTAAATTGGTAGCCACCTTGCCCTCCTGGCCGATATAAAGTTGTACGAAACTAGTTTCAAAAACTGATCTTAGTTTTTACCTCTGCGACTCGTTTTCTAAACCCCCGATTCCGCCGCTTCGCCCGTCGTTCCGCGTTTCGCTTCGCGTTTCGCGCGTTTTCCTTCGCACCGATATATACGCTACGGAGTAGCGAAAAGTTTCGATCACCGGGGACCGGCGCCAGGAACAGGGAAAAGACCGGGAGCGACGTCCGCGGTTGGGGAGCCGGTGAGGTTATACTGGTGGGGTGGATAGATCATCCCGGATAGCGGACGAGATCCGCGGCAGCCTGACGGAGATACTGGCTTCGTGGCGCGAGGCTCGCAACGAGATCGTGGACGAGGAGGCGTACAGGAACCTTCTCGGGGGCATCGAGCGCATCACTATGGTCTTCACCGAGTTCCTGCGCAGCCCGGACACTGTGGAGACCTTCACCAAGGGCGGGGCGGTTCGCGAGCTGGTCGGTGAGATCGCCGGTTACCAGCACGAGCTGGGACGGGAGTCCGTTGGGGTGATGGAAGACTTCGCCGCGCTCCGGCGCGTGGTCTGGCGTTCGGTGGAGAAGAGCGTTGACCTTTCCACCCTCGACGGGGCCGAGGTCGCCCGGTTCTTCGTGAAGCTCATGCAGGCCACCGACTGGGTGGTGGAGGCCGCGCTTGAAGCCTTCGACGCCATCGCGCGAGCCGACATGGAGGAGGCACTGGGCCGGGCCGCCGCCACAGACCTTCTGACCGGGCTGCCGGACCGGGACCTCTTCACCCGCCTGCTCCTGCCGCAGGCCGTCACGGCGCATCACAGGTTCTCCATCATCATCTTCGATGTGGCGAGTTTTTCGGAGACGGTGGCGGCGGGAGAGGTGGCGCAGGCCCGGGAGGCTCTGCGCGTCCTCGCGGACGCCGTGCGGGCTTTCGCGCCCGAAGGTGCGGTGTTCGCCAGGTTCGGGGACGACGAGATCTGCGCCATCCTGCCGGACGAGGGCAGCGAAGCCGCCTACGGGATCGCGGAGCGTGTCCTGGAGCGTATCCGGGAGCACGGAGGCTTCGAGGTGGACGCCGGGGTGGCGGAGTACCCGGCCCACGGCCGCAACGCCGGGGAGCTCGTGACGGAGACCCTGAAGGCGCTCAAGATGGCGAAGCGTGTCGGTGGCAGCGGCATAGTCGTCGCCCGCTAGCCGCCCAGGATGGAGAAGCCATGATCGCCATAGTGAACAGGTTGCCGGTCGCAGAGGGTGCCGCAGACGAGGTCGTCCGGCGTTTCGCCGGCAGCCGGGG
>JACCTS010000100.1 GCA_013812245.1 Rubrobacter sp. | reverse complement strand
ATAAGAAGAGGATGGACAAGATCTTCAGGTCTTCTGCCCTCTACAGGGAGAAGTGGAACCGGGAAGACTACTCCAAGAACACCGTCCAGACTGCCATAGACAACTGCGCCTCCATCTACGACCCCGATGGAATTCCCCCGCTAGAGCGGACACGTTCACCTTACGCGACGTTCATCTCTTCTAGTTTACCCTCCTCGAAGTCGGCGGGGCTTCTGTAGCCAATAGATGAGTGTAGACGGCGGGTGTTGTAGAAGGTTTCCAGGTACTCGAAGATCGCCGTCCTCGCCGCCTGTCTCGTCGGCAGCTCTAGGCGGCTGACCAACTCCGCCTTCAGCGTGGAGACGAAACTCTCCGCCATGGCGTTGTCCAGCGCCGTCCCGGACCTCCCCATCGACGGGGTGATGCCCACCTCCCTGAGCCTCTCTGCGAAAGAGAGCGCCGTGTATTGCACTCCCCGATCCGAGTGGTGCACCAGGCCGGGGGCTGGCTTCCTCCTCCACACCGCCATCCGGAGCGCGTCCACGACGATCTCTGTCTTGAGGTGATCCTCCATCGCCCAGCCTACGATCCTCCTCGAGTACACGTCCAGAATGAAGGCCAGGTAGAGGAAGCCTTCTCTCGTCGCCACGTAGGTGATGTCCGCAACCCAGACCCTGTCCGCCTGCGTGGCCGCGAAGTCCCTCTTGAGCAGGTCCTCGGCGGGAGTATCCCCTCGACCCCGGCGGGTGGTCCCCCTCCTCCTACCACCGCGCATGCAGCCCCTTATGCCGGCCTGGCGCATGAGCCTCTCGACGCGCTTGCGGCCGCAGCGGGTCCCGAGCGCCTTCAACTCGGCGTGTACCCTCGGCGAGCCATAGTTGTGCCTGCTGCGCCGGTGTATCTCGCCGATCTTCTCGGTGAGCGCGGCATCCTCAAGGCTTCTTCTTGAGGGCGGCCTGCCGCTCCAGTCGTAGTAGCCGCTTCTGGAAACCCCGAGCAAGCGGCACATGAACTGGACGGGGAAGTTGGTCCTCTCCGCCTCGACGAGCCGGTAGCAGCTCACCGAGTCCCATCCTCCTTCGCGAAGAAGACGGCGGCTTTTTTCAGGAACTCCCTTTCTTGGCGAAGCGTCTTGTTCTCCCGACGCAGCCTACTCAACTCTTCCCGCTCCTCGGTGGTGAGCCCTTCACGTTCGCCCGAGTCGATCTCGTGCTGCCTGGTCCACCTTCTCAGGGACTCGTCGGCTATCCCGAGTTCCTGAGCGACCTTCGGGATCGATCTGCCCGAAGAGCGGTAGAGCTGGACGGCTTCTCGTTTGAAGTCCGGAGGGTAGTGTGGCGTTGGTCCCGGCACCGTGGACTCTCCTTTCTGGGGACTAATCGTCCTCACTTTAGAGTGTCCGTCTTCCCGGGGGAAGCCCACAGGATGAGTTCAACTGCGAAGATTTCGAGACGCAAGAAGAGGCGCAGGCCGTCTACGACGAAGACACGAGCGACCCTAACGGGCTGGACGGACCGATTGGAGATTCGTTCACAGGTGAGCAGGGGGTAGCCTGTGAGGACTTGCCGAGCGGCGGGGGCTCGGGTGGCGCTTCGCCTGCTGCGGCCCAGGACCCTTGTCCTGACCCCGACTTTCCACGTGCAACCCCGGACGGCTGCCAGGCGAGTAATCTACCCGACGTGACGGCATCTGCCAGCGCATCTGCCAGCGCGTCGGCGTCCAGTTCCGCCCAGCCTGTCGTCACTGCGGATCAGGTAGTTACCGCAGATCAGGTCGCGGGAACCCTTCCTAGTGCACGATCAGGCAGCATTTTCGGGAATGGATAGGTGTTCGTGATGCGGACAGTCGAAGACCCCGCAGACCCTATCTGCCAGCTCGTAGGCCGTGAGCAACCCGTCGGGCTCAAAAACCTTGCGCTTGCCGTGGACCCACTTGGGCTCTATCGGATTGAGCCACGGGCTCTTGGTGGGCAAAAGGCAGCTTATGATCCTCACTCCTTCGCCACCGTTTTTGACTTCTCGGTTGTGAGAGTCGATCCACTCTCTGACCGCTTTGGAGATGTGCCAGCTTGCGTTGTCCCAGATCAACACCCAAACCCTCTTGCCGGCCGCCTCGAGCTTCTCGGAGCACCACGAAAGGAAGCGAGTAGTTATCCCGCTCACCGGAGGACCATCGACGAACCTGAGCCACGTCTGTCCAAGATCCGGCAGATAAAGCCCGTAGCAGGAGATGGCTTTGGGGTCGGGATCGTCTTTTTCGACCGACTGTTCTACCAGGCGCAGAGGCTCGCCTGTCTCAGCCCAGCTATTGAGGGAAGGCCTCGCCAAGCGACTCCACCAGGTCTCGTCCAGGAAACCTACGACCCACTCGGAGCGACCTTCGGCCAGGCCGATCAATCGGTCGCGCCGCCTTTTTTTCTTGCATACTCGGGATCTGGGGAAGTGATCCACCGCTTAGCCCGCTCCCAGCGCACTCCCAACCGCGCGAGGGTGGCCCGGACGGTCTCACCTGTAACGCGCCCTTCGGTTATGCCCTCCTCGAAGCTGACCTCGGCTGCGAGATCCAGCGTCCACAAACTCGTGCCTTTTTCGAACTTCCTGGGTTTCTGGTGCAAAAGCTCCCGCAAGGCCTCGGCTTGCTCAGGATCGAAAGCCCTATGAACGGTGTGCGGATGCTTGGAGCCTTGCTGGAGCGCCTCCGGAAGCCCCTTCTCGTTGAAGGCGTGTATGGCGTTGCGCGCGGTCTGAGGGTTGCAGCCCAAGGAGCGGGCTATTTCGTAGGCGTTCTCGCCCCTATCGCTGGCGATCAGGATCTGGCAACGGCGCAGGGTGAAGGCATCCGGCGAACGCAATCCCGCCTCCAGGGACTTGCGTTCGGCGTCGCTCAAGGGACGCACAAAGATAGGTCGTTTCATGCTATAGAGGATAACCATCAACTACCGTCCTGTCTGGAGATGCACTAGGTTGCAGGCGGCAGTGCTGGAGGGCGCGGCGGCAGCCGGGGCGAAGCTCATAGCGATGGAGAACCTCTACATGTACGGGTCCACAGACGGACGCCCGATCACCGAGGATCTGCCCCACGCTCCCAACACGCGCAAAGGTAGGGTCCGCGCCATGATGTCCCAGGAGCTGATGGAGGCCCATACAAGCGGCAGGGTGCGGGTCGCCATCGGGCGAGCATCTGACTTCTTCGGGCCGCGCGTGCTCGCATCGGCTGCGGGCGAGCAGGTCTTCGGCCGGGCCGTAGAAGGCAAGAGCGCCCAGATAGCCGGGGACCCCGATCAGCCCCACACCTACACCTACGCACCCGACATCGGCAAAGGGTTGGTTATCCTGGGCGAACGCGAGGAGGCTCTGGGTCAGGCGTGGCACCTGCCCAACCCCGAGACGGTCACGACGCGTGAGTTTGTGGAGATGATCTTCGAGGAAGTCGGCAAGCCGGCACGCATCCAGGTGGCGCCGAAGATCCTGCTGCGGGCTATAGGTCTATTCAACCCGGGAATCCGCGAGACGATCGAGATGCTCTACGAGTTCGAGGAACCATTCGTCGTAGATGACTCCAGGTTCGAGCGGGAGTTCGGCGAGCATGCCACGCCGCTCGGGGAAGCCATCCAGCGTACTGTACGAGGGTACCGAGAGGAGCGCCCGGCCGGAACGTGAAGTGTGGCGGGAGACCCTACGTGCCCGACCGGGCGCTCCTCTCCTTATCCTATTCACCGAAGCTCGTGGAATGAGTATTCTCACACGTTCGTAGCCGACATTGAGTGTATAGGGTCGGGGCATAGCTACCAACAAGTTCTTGCACGAGTGGAAGTCCGGCCTCTGGGGTAAGGAGGGTGACGAGCTGCCGACTGCGGCGCGGCAAACCGAAGGAGGATACGGATGATAGTGACCACGGACAGAACGTACCCGCTGAGCGAGGTTCCCGAGGCCATCCGTTACCTTGAAGAAGGACACGCCCGAGGAAAAGTAGTAACAACTTTGGAACATAACGACAAAACCTGACAAAGCTCTGCACCCGACCGCTATTCCGCTGCGCTTCATAATGGCAGGTGAGCTTGGTCCTTGGGCCGCTTGCTTGGCGGAACGCTGTCGCGACTGCGGAGACTCGGCGATCCGACAGCCGAACCAACCAAGGTCAGAGAGCTGTCGAAGCTAGAGGCCGCGAGCACCTCTACCTCTCGCTCTATGCTTGATGCGTGGATGACCTTCGCGCCTCGGAGGGTCACCGCCGTTTTGGTATTTTATTTTCGCTTCGAGGAGCGTATCATGCTGAGTGATGCGGGAGCCGCGATTCGAGAGAGTATTCTCGGCTACCTCGTTGCATTCTGCGGGCCGTGTCCGGTCGCGCGGGTCGCCGGGGTAGCGATTACGGGCCTCACCGCTCTGGCGGAATTTTCTGGATTTCCCGGTTGATTGAGGAGGTAGGGTTATAACGGCGTTCGTGGTTTGGGGGCATAGAGATGAGTGAGACCAAGTACATCTTCGTGACGGGCGGCGTTGTTTCGTCCATCGGCAAGGGCACGAGCGCGGCGGCGCTGGGGATGCTGCTGAAGGCGAGGGGCTTC
>JACCTS010000088.1 GCA_013812245.1 Rubrobacter sp. | reverse complement strand
CGGACTCATCTGCGAAGACCTGGGTGTGGGTTTCGCCATCGGCGTTCTTGCCGTCCATGCCGAAACCCTCAACCTGATCCTTGCCCTGGTACGGCAGGCCGACGACCCTCCCCTTCCACTCGTCCCAACCGGGCGGCTCGTAGGTGCCGTCGTACCTGTTGAGGTACTTGCCGACCAACCCCGTGGCGTAGCCGGCGTCATCTAACCAGACCGGCAGCGCCTCCGCCCCCAGTGGCCTGAAGGCCGGCGCTCCCCCGTCGGGCGCTTCGTTGTGCATGACGCCGTGGTTGTGGGAGTATTGACCCGTGAGCATGGTAGCGCGGCTCGGACAGCACAGGGCGTTGGTGACGAAGGCGTTGTCGAAGGTGGTTCCATCGGCGGCAAGCGCCCGGATGTTGGGGTAGTCCGAGAGGTGGCTCGTAAGGAGCCGCTTGTCCAGGTCGTCGGCGAGGATGAAGACGACGTTGGGCCTTTCGGGAGGCGTCTCCTGGGCCTGGGCCGAAGCTCCGCAGCCGACCGCCAAGAATACCAGGATGGCCATGAGGGCCAGCCGGCGCATCCCTCTCCTTCCGACAGCCCGGTGGGCTCCACCACCCCGCGAGGTCGCGTTCATCACGGCTCCGGCGTCCCTGGCATTACCTCGATAAACTCCCAGGTCGCCGGGAACACCGGCGCGGGTCCGGCCGAGGTAGAGATGATGCCGACAGCGAGTGCGTTGGGGCCGTCTAGCCAGGCTGCTGGTATAGGTTCTGGCTCGCCCAACATTTCGCGAGGATCCACCGCTCCGTTGGTGATCACCTGGTAGCTCGGCTGGACGGTATTGGCCATCGGGTCAACTGTGAGGAATAGCTCCACCGCATCCCGTCCAGGCATAGCCACGTCTGCTCTCGGACGCTTCGCGAAGTTGCCCGATACCTCCTTGCCGAACTCGATTCCGCCCGCTCCACCGTTCGCGGCGGTGACCAGTTTGACGTAGTTGTCCTGGTCCCCATTGCCGACGAACAAACCCATTGACTGGTTATTCTCAGGCGTCATGCCAGCGAATGGCGCCTGTATACGCGTGTGGGCGGTGAATGTCCCGGTGGTGGCCGCATCTATGCCGAACTGGAAACCGTACTTCTGCGTGTTGTTGGTACGCCAAGCGTCGCCCTCAGGCACCGCGTCGACGGTGACTACCCCGGGGGCGCCCCCGGCGGTCATCTTCGCCGGGTTGTACAGGGTTTCGTAGTTCGCGCTCCCGTTGGTCATCAACCCGGTGAAACCCAGGTTGAGGAGGCCGCCGGGATTGGGGGCATCGTTGTTCCAGGTGTAGGACACCGGCAGGCTCGTGGTGGTGCCGTTGTCGGGGTCCACGGCGAACGGGTCGGAGGTGTCCGGCAGCCCGTCGTTGTCGTCGTCCGGGTCGTTCAGGTTCGACTTCTTGTCACCGTCGTTGTCGGGCGGTTGGTCGGCGCTCGAGCACGGGTTCGTGCCGTTGTCGATCTCGTCGGCGTTGCTGAACCCATCCCCGTCAGCGTCCAGGTTCGGGTCGTCCGCCGGGTTGCACGACCCGCCCCCTGTGCCGCCGTAATCGTTGGGCTCGAACACCAAGATCTCACCGACGTTAGAGTCGGCTCTGCTAACGTCGGCCACCCAGATTGTTCCTGGGAAGCGCGCGGCGTCACCCTGGGCGGTCACATCGAGTGGGAAGCTCGAAACGTTGGAGAACAGGGCTTGCTTGGACACCACGTTGTCTCCGGCACTGTTCAGGTTGATGCGGTAGATCCTGTTCTCGAAACTGGCCGTAAGCAGGTCGCCCTTCATGGCGCCGCCGAAGTTCGAAGCGGTGTACTCGGTGAGCCCGTTCGTCGAGTAGGTAAACGTGGTGAGGGCGCCGTTCGCGGCTCCGGGCGCTCGATAGTCGCACTCGACTGGGTTGGCCGTCGTCACGGGCGACTGCTTGTTAGCGTTGAATGTGTTGGCCTCATTGCCCCGGGTCGGGTTGGGGTGGCCACCGTAGTAGCCTGGGCCTTTCACCAGGTGTAGCGCCTCCGCCTGGGTCGTGCCCGGCTCGTTTCGCTCGTTGGTGCACGCGCGGCCCGGCCCTTCGTTTA
>JACCTS010000223.1 GCA_013812245.1 Rubrobacter sp. | reverse complement strand
AGATCCTCGGGCTCGGGCGAGAGGTCCTTGAAGAACGCGGGCTCCTGGATGTACGTTGATTCCGGGTTCCACTCGTAGAGGTCGCCGCTCGGCACCTCCACGTCGTTCCACTGCTCATTGCCGGTGTAGACGTCAGCGTACTGCTCCTTGTAGATACTCGGGTCGAGGGCGTTCTCGATCTCCCGCGCAACCTCCTCCTGCGAAGGCCATATGTCGCGCAGATACACGGGATTGCCGTCCTGGTCTTCTCCGAGAGAATCCCTGGATAAGTCTATATCCACCGTACCGGCCAGGGCATAGGCGACCACGAGCGGCGGCGAAGCCAGGTAGTTGGCCCGCACGTCCGGGTTGATGCGCCCCTCGAAGTTGCGGTTGCCCGAAAGGACCGCCGCGACGACGAGGTCATTCTCCTCCACCGCCTCGGAGATGGCCTCGTCCAGCGGCCCCGAGTTGCCGATGCACGTCGTGCAACCGTAGCCGACCACGTCGAAGTGGAGCTTCTCCAGCGGGTCGAGGAGCCCCGAAGTCTGGAGGTACTCCGTTACAACCTTCGAGCCCGGCGCGAGGCTCGTCTTGACGTGCGGCTGGACCATGAGGCCCTTCTCGACGGCCTTCTTCGCCAGTAGCCCGGCGCCCATCATCACCGAAGGGTTCGAGGTGTTGGTGCAGCTCGTTATGGCGGCGATCACGGCGGAGCCGTGCTTTATGTAGACCTCTTCGCCGTCCAGGGTGACAGTGACGCTCCCGGCAGGCTCGGCCTCGGGCTCGTCGCTCGCCGGCTCGCCGCCGGACGTGGGATCCCCGTCTCCCTCGTTGGTCACGTCGGCGGACCCGCTCGGTGGGTCGCTAGAAGGGAAGGACTCGGTGTCGTCGGCCTCGTGGCTCTCGCCCGTGGAGGCGGCGCCCGCCTTGCCTTCCGCCTCGTTGGCCGCGCCGGCGGCCGCGGGACTGCCAGGGCTCGGGGTGTCGCTCGCCGGGAAAGACTCCTCGTCGGCGTGATTGTAGGCATCGTCGCGGCCGTTCTTCGAGCCGTTGCTCACCAGCGCGTTCTCCGTGCCAACCATCTCCGCCAGCGCCTGCCGGAAGGAGGGCTGCATGTCCTGTAGGGCGACCCGGTCCTGCGGGCGACGTGGCCCGGCGAGGCTCGACTCGACCGTGTCCATGTCCAGTTCCAGCATCTCCGAGAAGCGCGGCTCGGGGGAATCGTCGGTGCGGAAGAGCCCCTGCTCCTTGTAGTAAGCCTCGACCAGCTCGACAAGCTCCTCGTCGCGGCCCGTGCCCCGCAGGTACTTCAGCGTCTCCGCGTCCACGGGGAAGAACGTCGTGGTCGCCCCGAACTCGGGCGACATGTTGGCGATGGTCGCCCGGTCCGGCAGCGAGAGCTTCGAGAGTCCCTCGCCGTGGAACTCCACGAACTTGCCGACGACGCCGTGGGCGCGGAGCATCTGGGTGACCGTGAGGACCAGGTCCGTCGCCGTAACGCCCTCGTTCAGGGCGCCGGTTAGCTTGAAGCCTATGACCTCGGGGACCAGCATGTAGTAAGGCTGGCCGAGCATCACGGCCTCGGCCTCGATGCCCCCCACGCCCCAGCCGAGGACGCCGAGGCCGTTGATCATGGTGGTGTGGCTGTCCGTCCCGACGAGCGTGTCCGGCATCGCCACACCATCCTTGACGATGACACCCTTCGCCAGGTACTCCAGGTTCACCTGGTGAATGATGCCCGTCGCGGGCGGCACAACGGTAAAGTCGTCGAAAGCCTGCTGGCCCCACTTCAGGAACTCGTAGCGCTCACGGTTGCGCTCGAACTCGCGCTCCGCGTTGAACTGGAGAGCCGCCGCGGATCCGAAAGCGTCCACCTGTACGGAGTGGTCGATGACGAGGTCGGTGGGCACGAGCGGGTTGATCTTCTTCGGGTCCCCCCCTACCTCTTGCATCGCGCTCCGCATCGCAGCCAGGTCCACGATGGCCGGTACGCCGGTGAAATCTTGCATCACGACTCGAGCCGGGAGGTACGCCAGTTCTCCGCCTATCGAATCCGGCCAAGAGGCAAGCGCTTCGACATCTTCATCGGCCACGAACTTTCCTCCGGTGTTCCGCAGCAGCGCCTCCAGCAGTACCCGGATGGAGAAAGGAAGCGCGGATACATCGGCCTCCACCTTCTCGTCGAGTTGCTTCAGGCTGTAATACGTATACTCGTTCCCCCCTGCAGTAAGCTTTTGCCTGGCATCGAAAGCGTTGTTGTCCGGCATGCGTCCGACCCTCTTTTCGTCGCTCGTCGTGTGCCGCGATTATATCTTGACCCGGATCACATTACCGCGATGCTAGAGGTACTGTTTTGCGGCCCCGGCGTACTCATCGAGGTTCTGGAGGGTCTCTGGTTCGG
>JACCTS010000012.1 GCA_013812245.1 Rubrobacter sp. | reverse complement strand
CTAGGCGTCAGGCTCTCTATCTGCTCCGCCCCTCTCGACTGCCCGGACCCGCTCGACCCTGCCTGATGCGCCTCAGGTTGGGATGACAGGGACTCGCCCTCCCTTTGTGCTTGCCCGTGCGTCCCCTCGGCTGCCTTCCTGAATGCCCCTCCTGATCCCTCCTCAGATCCTCCCTCGCTCCCCCCTCCACTACCACTGCTCTCCCTCGAGAGCCTTACCAAAAGCCTCATCGCTAGCTCCTGGTTCAGTGGTGACTCCCCTTCCAGCGTCCTCCTCACCGCCCCAAGGAGCCTCTCCCCGCTCGCATCCTTGAGCACGTAGCCAGCAGCCCCAGCCTTCACAGCCTCGAAGAGATAGTCAGGGTTCTCGTGCATGGTCACCATCATCACGCTAGTCTTCGGCATCTCTTGCTTGATCTTCCTAGTTGCTTCGAGCCCGTCCATCACAGGCATCCTCACATCCATCAGGACTAGGTCTGGCCCCAGTTCCCTGCACATGGTCAGGGCCTGTTGGCCATTGTTGGCTTCTGCTATGACCTCGATGCCGCCTTCTCCGGAGAGCATGGTTCTCAGGCCTTCTCTGACGAGGGCGTGGTCGTCTGCGATGAGAAGGCGTGCCACCTGTGAAGGCGTTGCCTCCCTGGAAGCCTCCTCCGTTCCTCCTCTCCTCAAAACGCACCATGTCCCACCTCTGCATCTCACAAGTGGCTAGACCTAGCAATAAGAACCGGAAATCTCTACTGGCAATCTCCCTTCGGCAACCCGGCTGCCCTTCCTCTCAGAAAGGCCCTTAGGCTTTGCGCCCCTACCTCGCGGCAGGTTCGCCTTTGTCCAGGACGCGTGAAGTATACATGAGGCACGTACTTTGTAGCAATCGGCCTGATAGCCACCAGCCACGATGCTCAAAGGCTTATACGTTTGGTGTGAAATGTGAACTCACCATCCCATCAGATCAGCGAAATTCAGCCGGGGACGACAGAGCTGGTCGTTGAGCCAAATACAGAAGTTGTGCAGCGCTACCCTCGCCGCCAACCGCGCTCGCAAACCCTGAAGGTCGTGGGGACGCTCTCGCCACAGGCCGAAGGCATTGAACAGCTTGTCGTAGACCGTCTCCACGATCTGCCGTATCCCGGCGACCCACTGCCTCAGGCGCTTGGACCAGCTTCGCTTACGGGAGTTGCGCTTGGGCGGATGGATCACATCCGCACCATAGCATTCGAGCCAGCGCCGGTGGTTCTCCGCGCCCTCGAAGCCCTTGTCGGCTACATAGGTCCCCGAGAAAGCCGAGCCCACGCTGATGAGCCTGGGATTCGGTCGGGCTCTCACTGCGAAGAAGGTCTCGGCCAGAGGCTGGTCGGCGCTGGAGGCGGCCCCGAAACAAAAGCCCGTTATGACTCCCGTTGGAGCGACAGCAGTCAGAAGGGAGAAGCCTTCGTACCACCCTATACTGTTGGACCAGCCGATGTCGGCTTGTCCGGCGAGCCAGCCATACCCCTGGCGCTTGGCGTCTCGAATGGGCATGGCAGAACTGTCCAGGGCCTCGTAAGCACCTTCTGGAGTCTCCATCATCTGCACGAGGTGCAAGGCCATCTCCTCGATGAGGTTCGCTTGAGAGCGCAAGAGGCGGTTGAACCGGGAGCGATCAGGAAGGGTAGGGAAGGCCTCTCGCAGGTGGCCTGTAGCGTAGCGGTAGAAATCCCGCTCGCTGGAGAACCTGCTCCAGCGGGCGAAGATGGCCAGGGTAATGATCTCGCTCTCACAGAGGGAGGCTTGGGGACCGGGGCGCTTTTTCGGTGGATGGGACTGAAAGAAGTCATCGACAATAACGTAGAGTGTGGTGAGGAAGGTGTCCACGTCGAGCATGAGGAGTCGGTTCCTTTCCCAGTGGAATCGGTGGGCAAGCCGACTTTAGGACGTGGGCACCTTCTGCTCAAGTTTTCATCGTATAACTCACACCAAGCGTTTAAGAGCCTCCGAGCTCTTAAGGACCTTGACGGCCGAGGCCACGGTACGCGACGTCTTGCGCTGGGAGAGCCCCAGCTTCTTCCCGATTTCTGTCTGGCAGAGGTCCTTGTAGAAGAAGAGGTAGACCACCTTGCGCTGAAGTTCGGTCAGGGAATCAAGCGCCTGCTCGAGCAGGATGCGGTCCTCGATAGGGAGCGAGAATGTCTCGTAGCGGAGGCTCTTGATAGCAGAGACATCGACCTCCTCGTCTTCGCCGGCGTCCAGCGACACTACGTCGGTGTCGCAGAACAGCTTCATCAGCTCGGACACGCCCTCAGGGGTGATGTTCACCTCACTCGCCACCTCCTCGATGAGCGGTGTCCTGCCGAGCTCGGCCGTGAGCCTTCTAGTAGCATCGGAGACCTTGGCGTGCAGGCTGCGCGCCCAACGGGGCCTCTTGACAAGCGCCGTGTCGCGGAGGTGGCGTTTGATCTCGCCTTCGATCATCGAGTACGCGTAGGAGCTGAACTTCGCCTCCGAGTCCAACCTGTAGCCGTTGATGGCCTTCATCAGGCCAACGTAGCCGACCTGGAGCAGATCCTCGTAAGGCTCGTCCGAAGATGAGGCGTACCTGCGGACCAGATGGTTCAGGATCTTGACGTTCCTGGAGAGGATTTGCTCGACCGCCCGCCGGGCGCCCTGCTCCCTGTAAGCCTCGATCAAACTGACGGCCGGGTCGCCTGCAGCGCGGTTCTTGGTTGGGGCCATCGCAGTCATCACGCTCCTTGTATCGCGAAGCCCCCAGGCCATGCCTATATGCCACACGGCCATTACAAATAGGCCACATGGCCATTGTCGGCTGACAAGCTGAAATGCTGAAGTGCTGACTTGCTGCTCTAGCCCCAGATCAAGTGTCTGTACAGACCCCACAGTTGCGGACCTGCGAAGAGGCTGACGACGCCTCCCAGGGCCATGAACAAGCCGAAAGGTAGGGCGCTGCGCCGCTGCATTTTGCCCGCGGCTAAGAGCAGGCCGCCTGAGACGGCCCCGAACAGGGCGCCAAGGAACACTGCCAGAGCGGCGTAGGGACCCAGGAAAGCTCCTAGCATACCGCCCATCTTGACGTCGCCCATACCCATCCCGCTGGGGTAGATGAGCGCCAGTCCGAGCAGGAACCCGGCTACGACTATAGCGGAGAGCGGGTACGTCCACCAGCCCGCCGGGTCGGCCAGAATCGAGAGGATCAGGCCGGCCAACGCAGCGGGGCCGACGATCACGTTAGGTAGTAGCCTGTGCTCGAGGTCGATGACAGCCAGCGAGATCAGGACTGAGATGAGGACCAGCGCGGGGAGCAGTGCGAGGCTCGCCCCGAACTCGTAGGCCGCCGCCCCGAACAGTAGCCCGGTCGTCGCCTCCACAGCAGGGTAGCGCGCCGAAATTGGCTCCTTGCAATTCCTACATCGTCCGCGGAGGAGCAAATAGGAGATGAGGGGAACGTTATCCCCGGGCCGGATGGGCTCCCCACAGTGCGGACAGTGTGACGCGGGCCACACCACCGACTCGCGGCGCGGCACCCTATGGATCACGACGTTCAGGAAGCTGCCGACCACAAGGCCGAAGAGGCCGACCACGAGAACTAACATACGTAACCCGGTAGATCACTTCTGGATTGAGGTGCAGAGCATCTGCCGCCGTGAATTCCCGCTTGCGCGAGAATGACGGTCATGCTGGGAGGAAGGGGGGGATGACGCATCGGTCCCTGGGCGGGGAGCCGGAGCGCCCCAGCAACGACCGGTGGCGAGACGCCGGCCTCCATCACCCCCGGCATCGCGGCTTACTCGATGAGGTTGAAGATCTCGAACATGGGCAGATACATCGCGATCACGATGCCGCCGACTATGCCGCCAACCACCACTATCATCAGAGGCTCTATGATCGAGGTCAAAGCCTTTACCGCAGCATCCACCTCAGACTCGTAGAACTCCGCTATCTTGGTCAGCATCCCGTCGATGTCGCCCGTCTCCTCCCCGACGGCGATCATGCGCGTCACCATCGGCGGGAAGACAGGCTCCGCTTCGAGCGGCTTGTAGATGGGGATGCCCTCGCGTATGGCGTCCCTGCTCTTCAGGAGGGCTTTCTCCACGACCCAGTTACCCGAGGACGTTGCGGTTATCTCTATGGACTGTAGTATCGGCACACCTGCCGCACTCAGGGTGGCGAGGGTGCGCGCGAACCGGGCGAGGGCGACCTTCCGGACGACGTCTCCGATCTTGGCCGGTATCCTGAGCACGGCCTGTCCCCACACCTTCCTGCCCTGCTCGGTCTTCTTCCATCGCAGGAACATGACCACGGCGAGCGCCATCCCGGTGTACACGAGCACCCCGAATATGCTGGTTAGGATATCGGAGGCGCCCATGGCGATCCGGGTTGGCAGCGGGAGCGTCCCCCCCAGATCCTGGAACATCTTGGCGAATACAGGTACTATGAAGATGAGCATGAAAGAGGCAGCCAGGATCGCAAGGACCAACACCACGACAGGGTAGGTCATCGCGCTCTTGACCTTGCGCCTGAGGTCCTGATCCCTCTCCAACTGGTCAGCCACACGTAGCAGGACGCCGTCGAGGATTCCGCCGATCTCCCCAGCCTTCACCATCTCGACGTAGAGGCGGGAAAAGACCTCGGGGGGCTTCTCCAGGGACTCGGAGAGGGAGAGTCCGGCCTCCACGTCCTTGCGCACGGCGACCACAACGTCCTTGAGCTTGGGGTTTTCGGTCTGCTCGGAGAGGACGTAGAGCGCCCGCACGATAGGGAGGCCGGCGTTGATCATAGTCGCCAGCTGCCGGCTGAAGACCACGAGGTCGTTCAGCTTGATCCTCTTGAACGGCTCGAGAATGTCTTTCTGGCCGACGCTCTGTTCTCTTACGTCTATGACGAGTAGGCCCTGCTGGCGGAGTTCTTGGGCCACGGCTACTGTGCCCGACCCTTCCGTCTTGTCCTGTACGATCTCGCCCTGCTTGTCGAGGGCCTTGTAGGCGTAAAGCGCCATACGCTATCTCCTCCCGAACGACGTCTGACTGCCTGTGGCGGCGCCGAGCGAGCCGCCGGCGAGACGGTAGAGCTCATCTGGATTGCTGGAACGCTTCTCGGCCTCAGCGCGGGAGATGAGTCCTCGCCGCACGAGGGCTACGAGCGCCGCATCCATGGTCTGCATCCCGAACTTGCCGCCGGTCTGCATGGCTGAGTAGATCTGATGGTTCTTCCCTTCCCTGATGAGGTTCCTAACCCCGGGCGTCGGGATCAGCACCTCGCACGCAACGACTCGGCCCTTGCCGTCGTACGTGGGGATGAGCGTCTGGGTAATGATGCCCTGCAGGGCGTTTGCTAGCTGCGCACGGATTTGGTGTTGCTGGTGCGGAGGGAAGACGTCTATGACCCTGTCAACGCTCTGCGGGGCATCCTGGGTGTGCAGTGTCCCGAAGACGAGGTGGCCGGTCTCTGCCGCCGTTATGGCGAGCGAGATGGTCTCGAGGTCACGCATCTCTCCTACGAGTATTACGTCGGGGTCCTGCCTCAGCACGTGCTTGAGAGCCTGGGCGAAGCTCTTGGTGTCCTGGTTGACCTCGCGCTGGTTGACGATACACTGCTTGTGTTCGTGCAGGAACTCTATCGGGTCCTCCACGCTCATGATGTGCTCGTGCCTGGTCTCGTTGATCTTGTCGATCATGGCGGCGAGGGTGGTCGATTTGCCGCTCCCCGTCGGGCCCGTAACAAGGACGAGCCCGCGCGGCTTCTCGGTAAGGTCTTCGATAGTCTTCGGCAGACCGAGATCACCGATGCTCTTTATCTCGCTGG
>JACCTS010000003.1 GCA_013812245.1 Rubrobacter sp. | reverse complement strand
CATAACGGATTTCGGTAGAAGGGTTGCAGGCGCCGAAGCCGAGCGTTTGCAGAGCCTGGTAAGCGCGGCGCGGGCCAAGAAGATCTCCTTCGGTGTCCGTCCGCTGCCTGGAGGATCGTAATGTCGGAGGCCAGGGGTGAGGACGGGTCGATCTCGGAGCGCGTGTATAGGTTGCTTATGCGGGCCTATCCGAAGGAGTTCAGAGAGATGTACGGGCGGCAGATGGAGCAGGCGTTTCTGGATCTATGCCGGGAAGAAACCCGGAGGGGCGGAGTCGGACTGGCAAGGTTCTGGGTTCGTGTGGGCCTGGATCTCGCTTCCTCCGCTATCGTCGAGAGAAGACGCGCCGAAGCTAAGGAGATAGCTGTGAAAGACTACAAGATGGCCTACCGATCCGCCGTCGGCGTTGCGCTCGCGGCGGCACTCATCCTCGTCTGGCTGAGCCTCGGCGTCGGCATCATCGGGGCGGATGGCGACCCCGCCAACCTGATGTATTTTGGGGTGCTCGCCGTCGGGATCATCGGCGCCCTTATCGCGCGCTTTCAACCCCGTGGGATGACACGCGCGTTGTTCGCGACGGCGCTCGCTCAGGCGTTGGTCGCCGTGATCGTGCTGATCTTCGGGTTGGGCCTCCCGTGGAGCCCGCCGGTAAGAGATCTTGGCCCTGAATGGGTTCTTCGTCGCGCTGTTTCTCGGATCGGCCTGGCTGTTTCGGAATGCTGCGCGGGAGCAACCTCCCGCGGGCGCAGGGCCGGAGGGTTGACCCGCGCGCCGGAGGCATCCCCCGAGGGGGTGTGATGTCCGCGTCGGATCCGCCACGGTTTACGGAGAGGGTCTACAGGGCGTTGCTCGTGGCTTACCCGAAAGATTTCAGAGACGAGTATGGCGCGCACATGGCGCAGGTGTTTCGGGACCAGTGCGGCGAAAAGCTGCGTCGGAGTGGAGCGTTTGGATTAGTCGGGTTGTGGCTCCGTACGCTGCTTGATTTAGCCGCGACTGCGTTAGTCGAGAGGAGCAAGGCTATGCGGATGAAGATTTTGGTGCCCGCGGCACTCGTTCTCGGCCTTCTGATCGCTCTCGTCGATACGAGCCCTGGTTGGGATGACACGGGCGTTACCGCCGCGGCTGTGTTCGCCTGTTGCGGGCTTCTGGGCGCCATCCATCCAATGCGACCCTGGCTGTGGGCGTTGGTCGTGGGACTGTGGATTCCGGCGCTGGGTATTGCTCAGGACTGGAACTATGCGTCCTTGCTGGCCCTGGTGGTTGCACTCGCCGGTGCTTACGCCGGAAAGCTGACCAGATACATCATTGCTCCGGCAAATGGGCGATGGTAGACGGATGAATAGGGATCGGGATAACGCGCGCAGCACAAAACACGAACGGCTCCTGTCTTTCTCGGAGCGCGTATACAGACTGTTGCTCGTCGCATACCCGGAGAGGTTCCGGCGAGAGTACGAGCGGCAGATGATTCAAGTATTCGGGGATCTATGCCGTCGGGAGTGTCGGAGGGTCGGAACTCTGGGAGTCATCCGATTGTGGATAAGCACCCTCCTGGATCTGGGGGTGTCGGCTCTCGGGGAGCGAGGCAGAGAGTTTGGTCGGATAATGGGTAAGGAGGTAATCGTGGGAAACTACAGGCTGGCCGGGATCGGGTTCGCGCTTCTGCTGGCTCCGCTGTTCTTCGTGTCGGCGTCGCTGTTGAAATATGGATTGGGGATCGGGCTCCTGTTCGATCCTCTGGAACATTCCATCTTCTCCGATCCTCAGAGGCTTCGCGTCTTCAACCTCGTTTCGCCCATCATCTTCCTCGGTGGGCTGGGCGTCGCGCTGGCGCTAAACACTCACGCGCTGCTGCGGTTGAGCGTGAGCAGGGAAGACGGCGCGCTCGTCGGCACCGTGCGACTGGAGCCCAGATTGTTGAATATGGTGGTAGTTGCCGTGAGCGCGTCATTGCTCGTTATCCTGCTGGGTTACGCTTTCCTCGAAAACTTCACTCCTCGTTATGGCTGAGGTCCGAGTTAAATCTTCGGCTCCTTCCGGTCTATAATAGAGCCGTGGCAACCTACACCACCCTGAGACCGCTGCTGTGCAACTACTCAGATCAAAAGGTCAGCAAGCCGACGCAGGGGGCGACCAAGTTGAGCGTTCAATAACTGCCCACAAGTGTAGGCGGCGATCCGGGCCAACAAACCACCACTAGGGTATTCTCGGCTCACTCGTCACGCTGTAGCAACCCGCTGTGCAAGGCACGCAAGATGGCCTGGCTGCGGTCGTGAACCTGCAGCTTGGCGAAGATGTTGGAGATGTGGTTGCCTACCGTCTTCTCGCTGATCACAAGCCGGGTGGCTATCTCCCGATTTCGCAGGCCCTGGGTAATGAGTCTGAGTACCTCCAGCTCCCGCGGGGTCAACTCCTCGAAGGACTCTGGCCCCCGGATGGCGCGGAACGTGGGGACTCTGGCGTGTGCGGGGACACTTGAGCAAACTGCTCAAGCACCCGGCGGGCTACCGACGGTCCTAACAACGCCTCGCCCCGCGCCACCGCGCGGATGGCTTCTAGCAGCATACCGCGATCCGCGTCCTTGAGGACATAGCCGCGCGCCCCGGCCTTTAGCGCCGCGAAGACCGACTCCTCATCTTCGAACATCGTGAGCACGATTACGCCGATGTGCGGGTTGCGCCCAACGATCCTCCGCGTCGCCTCGGTGCCACCCATGCCGGGCATCTTCAGGTCCATCAGCACGATGTCGGGAAGCAGCTCGTCGGCGAGGCGTGCGGCCTCCTCGCCAGTTGCAGCCTCCCCGACAAGCGCCATGTCGTCGGTTCGCCCGATCAGGCTGGCGACGCCCTCACGAAAGAGTGGATGGTCGTCGGCCAGCACCACCTGCGTTAGCTGCCTCGATGATTCCCGATCCGTCATGCCTGCCTCAATTCCTCACCGGGATGCGAGCGAGGAGGTCGGTGCCGCCCCCGAGCCTACTGTTCAGGTTCAACGTGCCACCGAGCAGTTCCGCGCGCTCGCGCATGCTCAGTAGACCCGTGCCCTCACCGGCGCCTCCGTTGGCAGACAGGCCAGCACCATCGTCGGTGATTCCCACGAGAAGCAGCTCGTCTTCCCGCTCGAGCTGAACCACAACTTGAGATGCCTGGGCGTGCTTCTGGACGTTGACCAGCGCCTCCTGGACGACGCGGAAAACGGTTACCTCCGCGGCGGCGGGCACGTACAACTCTGACGCTGTGGCAAGCTCGGTCTTGATACCGGTTTCACGTTCGAAGCGCTCGCAATGCTGCTTGACGGCGGGCACCAGTCCTAGCTGATCGAGCACCGGCGGACGAAGGTCATAGACCAGCCGCCTGACGTCACCGGTGGCCTCTCCGACCAGTTCGTAGAGACGCTCCAGGTCACCGGACAGTGGGGCTGCCGTTCTTTCCGCCAGGTCCAGACAAGCCTCCAGACGTAGGCGCATGCTCGCAAGGACTGGTCCGAGCCCGTCGTGCAAATCCCGCTGGATGCGGCGGCGCTCCTCCTCCTGGGCCTCTACGAGCCGCTCGCGCGAGCGTTGCAGATCCTCGAGACTGGAGCGGAGCGCGACCGTGAGCTGCACCTCATGGGCGGCCGCGCTTGATTGGATCGCCAGGTCGCGCAGGAGTCGCCGGTCGGCCGGAGAGAATCCTTCGCTGGGACCGCGCGGAGCCAGGCAGAGAGCACCGACGAACTCGCCCTGGTGGGTCAACGGCAGGATCAGGCCCACACCGCCTCCGGTGATGACGGCTCCGTACTCCCCTGAGGAGTCGAGGTCTTCAGGCTGCGTA
>JACCTS010000618.1 GCA_013812245.1 Rubrobacter sp. | reverse complement strand
GCCTACTACGAGTTCGTGGGAGACCCCCTGTACGAAGGGTCCCACAAACTCGCACTCGAATCGGAGAACGTCGTCTCCTCGCGCACCTTCTCCAAGGTGCACGGCCTTGCGGCCTTCCGCATCGGCTACGGCATAGCCCCGACGAAGCTCGCGGATTACGTCTGGCGGGCGCACGTACCCTTCAGCGTGAACCAGGCCGGTCAGGCCGCCGCCACGGCTTCGATGGGCCAGCCGGAGGCCATCGTCGAACGCGCCCGCCTGATGAAACGCGAACGCGAGCGTGTGCAGACGGCCTTTGAGGACGCGGGCCTGGAATACGTTCCCTCGCACACGAACTTCATCATGGTCCGCACCGGGCCGAAGGTCTTCGAGAAGACCGGCGTGCTGGTGCGCGAGGGCGAGGCTCTGGGCTACCCTGTCGGATGGAGCCGGGTCACCATCGGTGGTCCCCAGGAGAACGACCGGCTGCTTGCGGCGCTCTCCTAGCAGACCGACCGCGCATCGAAGGCTTTCACACGACTACTCCGCCACGCCGCACCAGTCCGCCAGCAGGCAGGCGACGGTCTTGGTCGCGGTCATCAGCTCCATGATGCTCACGTGCTCGTCGGGAGCGTGGGCCACCCGCACGTCCCCGGCCCCGTACATGACGCAAGGCATCTCCCCGAAGCGGATGAAGAGGCGCATATCCGCGCCGTAAGGGGCACCCTCGACGGCTGGCTTCTCGCCCGTCGTGAGTTCGTGTGCCCGCTTTATCGCCTCGCAGATCGGGACGTCCGGCGGGACCTCCGCTGGGGCGAACTGGCCCCCGAACCATTCCAGTTTTGGTGGATGATCGCGCAGCCAGGGATCCTGGTTCGCGACCGAAGCTATGCGTTCGGCGACGAGGTCACGGAAGGGCTCGACTTCTTCGCCGGGGATCAGTCCGACCCGCACTTCGGCGACGAGGGACTCGGGTACGGTGGAAGCCCAGTTGCCCGCACGCACGACCCCGACGTTGATCGGCACCTTGTTGAACAGCTCGTCGTAGAGCGGGTGGGCGAGCGTGGCGTTGCGCTCGCGTTCCAGCGCCCTCAGATCCTCGAAGATGGGGACGAACTTCTCCAGCGCCGAGACGCCCTCATCGCGCACGGCGGCGTGGGCGGAGCGTCCGGGAACGGTGAGGCGGAACACGAGTGATCCACCCTGGGCCACAACGAGGGCGAGCCGGGTTGGCTCAGTGATGAGCGTCGCGTCGGCCCGGTATCCTCGTAGCACGGTCGAGAGCGCCCCGAGGCCGCCGCTCTCCTCACCGACGGTCGCGGCCACCGTCACGTCGCCCCGAAGCTCGACACCGAGGTCCGAGAGAGCGTCGAGCGCGATGAGATAGGTGACGAGGCCACCCTTCATGTCACACGAGCCGCGTCCGTAGAGGAGATCTCCTTCGATCTCACCAGCGTGTGGATCGTGGGTCCAGGCCAACGGGTCGCCGGGCTCCACCGTGTCCACGTGCGCGTTGAGGAGGACGGAGCGCCCTCCTCCGGTCCCGGTCCTCACGCCGGCGACGTTCGGGCGGTTCTCATAAGTCTCCTGCTCGCCGACGTGGTCCAGGTACGGAGAGATCTCCCCGGGTGTCGCCTCCCAGCGGTCCACTTCAAAGCCGCGCTCGAGGAAGGCGCGCTCCACGACTTCCTGGACGGCGCCCTCCTCGCCCGTGACCGACGGAACGCCCACAAGGTCTTGTAGCAGCCGCACCGCATCCTCGCGCCGAGCTTCGACGGCGCGCCCGATCTCGCGCGCTATCCCTGTGTCGAGATCTCCCAATTCCGTCCTCCTTCCCCGCTTACGCCGGCAACGTAGCACGCGATTCCGTACCCGGTCAACGAGCCTCGTCTTCCCGGCCGGACTTGCGCGAGCGGCGCTCTTTCTGCTATAGACTGGTCCGTAACCTGTGTTATGGAAGATGCACCGGGCATCATTGGAGAGGATTGAGCATTGAAGATTTCGAGAAACTTTCTCCGGGCAGCGCTGGTCTTCGCAGCCCTGGCGTTCGCCGCAGCCCTAACCACCGCCTGCGGCGGAGGCGGCGGAGGTGGCAGCCAAGGCGGAGGGAACGAAGACATTACCGTAGCTTCAGACATCGCCTATCCACCGTTCGAGTTCGAGAAGGACGGCGAGCCCGTCGGTTTCGACATAGATCTCATGAACGAGATCGGCAAGCGGGCCGGTTTCAAGCCAGAGTACCAGAACGTCACGTTCGACGGTATCATCGGTGGCCTCACCAACAACCAATACGACGCGTCCATCTCCTCCA
>JACCTS010000589.1 GCA_013812245.1 Rubrobacter sp. | reverse complement strand
CAGTTGCATCTCCCACCACGAGCGCAGCGAGACCTTCTACAGGAAGAAGCGGGCCGAGGGCAAGGGCCACCACCAGGCGGTGATCGCCCTGGCCCGGAGGAGGGTCGACGTCCTCTGGGCGATGCTGCGCGACGGGCAGACCTACAGCGAGCGCCCTCCTCTAGCGGCTTGACTAACGCATCGGGATGCGTCGATTACTTCCGCCTTCCAAGACCCTTGTGGAGAAAGTTCAAGAAGTGCTTGCCTGGAAAAAAGAGGAGCAAGACGAGCCGAGGAGGCCGTCCGAATCATCTGGTGTTTCGCAACGGTCCTAGGGGCAAATATCTTCTTCGCCGTTGATGGCCGTCGCCGTGCAGCCGTTCGCGTCCGCCGAGCTACCATTTACGGCCTTTGCGCTGCCGCCGTAGCTCGCGTCGGCCGCGCTACCGTTTACGGCTGTTGCCAGACTGTCGCCGCTCGCGTTCACGATGCCGTCGTTTACGGCCACCGCATGGGAGGTGGAATCCGAAACGCATTCGCTGGTGCCCCGGCTGACCTTTGTCTGGCCCTTGCTGCTCACGCACACGTCACCCCCTGGGCGAGTGCCGCTCCTGACCAAGACATCATCAACACCATCATCGAAAGCACCGCTACTGTGCGTCTCATCCAGCCTCCTCTACGTCCAAGCGATCCAGCGGGGATCGCATCCGATTAGGAAGCATAACGGCTGCCGGAGTCCGACGCATCCCCCAAATGGGCGATCCTTTTCTAGTTCAATTGGGCTAGATCCAGCCCGAAAACCCACGCTCATCGCGGCGCGTATGACCCGCGAAGATGCTACGGTTATCGGAGAACCGATGGAGAAACGCATCCCCAAAGAAGGCGAGGCGTCGGGGCCGGTTGGGCTCCGCCTCTGGCCGGTCGCCGCCACGCCACCGGTGCTCGCGGGCGCGCTGTGGCTGTGGTTCGGAACGCAGGATGGCCTGCTGGCGATGTTCCTCGCCGCCGTGCCGGGAATCCTGCTCCTCTCCACCGGGCTCTCGAACCTGCTGTGGTCCGCCGACCCACGCATCTTCCAGTTCATGGCGACGGGGTCGCTCTGCGGCATGCTTCTGGCTTTTCCCTTCGTCTTCGTCGCGGGACCGCTCGCCTCGCTCGCGCTTCTGGCCGTTTCGGCGATGAGCTTCGCGGCGGCAGGATATCTGGCGGTCGGACAGGAGCCCGTCGTGCCGGAGGCTCCGACGCCGGATCTGGACCTCGGGCTCTCCGCCCGCGCCGCCTGGGACGAGGTTTCGATGTGCGGGATCGTGCTGACCACCTGGCCGCTGGCCGTGGGCCGGAACGCCACCCGCATCCGGCGGGAGATGGATGCGGCGCTGGAGATGTTCCCGGACCGGCGTTGGATCGAGGACCCGGCGAGCTATCATCAAATCCCTCCGCCGCTGGAGAAACCGGAGTGGGGTGAGTTGACCCACGATGAGGCTGGCTTCGAGCACATCCGCTTCGAGAGCCTCTACGAACCACACCAGGACGAGCCAGGGCGTGACCGCTGGCTCTCTTACGAATGGAACCGCACGGCCCACGCCTGGATACTGAGGCATCCCGACGAGCCGCGCCCCTGGGTCGTGTGCCTGCACGGCATCAGGATGGGCTCCCCGAAGGGGGATCTCAACCACTTCAGGCCAGACTACCTGCACCACGGTCTGGGACTGAACCTGCTGTTTCCGATCCTGCCGACCCACGGCCCCCGCCGCGTCGGCGTCGTGAGCGGCGACCGGGTCCTCTCCGGCGACGTGATGGACTCGCTTCACGCCGGCGCCCAGATGGCGTGGGACGTCCGGCGGCTGATGGGGTGGCTGCGCGAGAGCCAGGAGGCGCCGGCCATCGGGGTGCTTGGGAATTCCCTGGGCGGCTACGCGGCGGCGTTGCTCTCTTGCCTGGAAACAAGCGCGGAATGCGTGGTCGTCGGAAGCCCGGCCACCGACCCGACCCGCCTCTTCTGGCAGAACGCGCTCTCCCTCTCTACCCGTTACCTCAAGGCCGAGGGCATAAGGGAGGAAGACACGGCGCGGCTGCTCCGTCCGGTCTCACCGCTGGCGATGGAACCCCTGGTCGGCCACGACCGGCGTGCGATCTTCGCCGGCATAGCTGACCGCGTGGTGCCGCCCATCGAAGCCGCCAGCCTGTGGCGCCACTGGCAGGAACCCCGCATCGCCT
>JACCTS010000579.1 GCA_013812245.1 Rubrobacter sp. | reverse complement strand
CGGAGAAGGAGGAGGCGAGGAGGAGCGACGGGAAGGCGTAGAATAGTGGTCTCGATCTGCTTTCGACCGGAAGGAGAAGCTATGGGTCGAGGGACGACAGAGACCAGAAAGACTGGGCCGGAGGCGGCCAAAAAGCTGAGGGCGTTGTTCGCGGAGTGGGGCCGGGAGGAGGCCGGTGACGGTGTCCACCGGGGAGAGCCTCTCTGGGAAGAGATCGAGAGGGCTCTGAACGAGGGCAGGCCGGAGGACGGCAAGCCCTTCCCCGATCGGTAAATGACGAGGTTGATCCTGCTGGATTCCGGCCCGCTCGGCCTCGTGACGCACCCGAGGGCGGAGCAGGGCCGGGAAGCAAGAGAGTGGATGGCGGATCTCGTATCCGCCGGGATCGTGGTCGTGTTGCCGGAGATCGTGGACTACGAGCTTCGCCGGAAGATGCTCCACATCGGCAGCGCTGGCGGCGTGAGGCGCCTCGACTCGCTAAAAGAGAACGTCGAATACGCTCCTCTGACCACGGCAGTCATGCTGCGAGCGGCAAGCCTATGGGCCGAAGCGCGTAAGCAAGGCTTGCCGACCTCCCCGGAAGAGAGGTTGGACGTGGATGTGATCCTTGCTGCCCAAGCCCTCGAACTCCCCGAAGAAGCCGACCACGCCACCGTGGCAACCGGAAACCCTCGCCACCTCTCGCGCTTCGTGGACGCCGACAACTGGCGGGACATAAAACCATAGTAGGACAGGGGCTAGAAACCCCCGACGGCTCCGAGCGACACAACGACCTGCATCTGACGCGGGCGGAGAAGGAGGAGGCGAGGAGAGCAACAGGCGGTTAGCCAGGAGCTACTTTTACGGCGCTATTTCGTGCCATTCGCGGGCGTCCACGAAGCGCGAGAGGTGGCGTGGATTGGTGGTGGCGACGAGCGTGCTTCCAGGTTCGTCCGCGAAGTCTTCGGCGGCCTCCAGAGCTTGCGCGGCGAGAATCACGTCAGCATCCAGCGCCTCCGCTGGCGCGGTTGGCATACCCTCGTTCCGTACCCTGGCCCACAGTGAGGCCGCCCGCCGCATGGCCGTTGTAGTCAGGGGTCGGCAATAGGTCTCCGCGGCGAGTTCGTCCAGGCGCGCCACGCTCTGGCTCTTGCCGGCCCGCATCAACTCACGCCGAACCTCGTAGTCCGAGATCTCGGGTATCTCCACGATCACGCCCGCCTCCAGAAGCCTCGCGAACCACTCGAAGACCTCTGCGTTCCTCGATGCGGCCTCTGGATGAGAGACCATCCCCAGAGGACCGGCGTCCAGCAATATGGCCTGGAGTGCTCCCGGCATGGCCTCCATCTAACTCTCCCGTCCTCCATCCCCCTCCGGGAAGAGCTTGCGGTAAGAGGGCCTGTCGCGGTCGAGCGCCCGCTTGAGATCGGAGAAAGTCTCCAGATCATAGCCTTCCGGCACGGCCCGCCGCCAACGTTCAGCCGCCTTGCGGACCCTTCTCGCTGCCTCGGGTCCGGTGTTTTTCGCCTTCTCTGTCTGTCGCCCCACAAGACACCTCCTCATCCCGCTACCTGCGTCGCCCCCACATCATATGCGTCGGGCAACCCTCGTGAAAGCGTCCTCTCCCCCGGAAAAAGGACCGCGGCAAGAACCCCGACGGTACCGAGCGCCACAACGACCTGTACCTCACGCTCGGAGAAGCAGAAGGCGAGGAGAGCAGCGGGCGGTTAAACTCACGGGTAAGAGTTGGGCCGGGTCCACCGAGGTTGAGGAGTGCGCGTGGCGGAGGCGCTGAAGAACCAGGAGGAGCGCCGCATCCTCCTGCCCAACGCCAGTTGGGGGACCTACGAGCGGCTGCTGGCGGAGCGCGAGGAGCGCCGTTACCCACGCTTCTTCTACGACCGGGGGGTGTTGGAGATCTTGAGTCCGTCAACCGAGCATGACGGCGTGAGCCGCGTCATCGCCGCCCTGGTGGAACTTCTGACCGAGGAGGCGGAGACCGACGTGTGCAACGCGGGTTCGACGACGTTCAAGCGCGAAGACCTCTCGCGCGGCTTCGAGCCCGACGAGTGCTTCTACTTCGGAAGCAACGCCGGTCGCGTGCGCGAACTCGTCGCGGACAAGGGCGACATTGAGCTAGACGCGGGCGACCCGGCCCCTGACCTCGTGCTGGAGGTGGACATAACCAACCCTTCACTAGACAAACTGCCGATCTACGCCCGCCTGGACGTACCCGAGGTCTGGCGTTACAGCGGCGGGCGGCTGGAGATCTTCCGGCTCGCGGATGAAGCCTCGGCGGGCGAAGAGCCTCGCTACGCCGAAGCGCCGGAGAGCGCCTTCTTGCCGGGTGTGACCGGCGACGCTCTCACCCGGCTCGTCGCCGAAGGGCTGAACCTTGATCGCCGGGTCTGGAGACGCAGGGTGCGCGAATGGGCGCGGGGAGTCGGCTAGGAGGTTCGCCGGAGACGGCGCTTCCCCGCCAGAGTCGGTCGGAAAAGGCGTCCCGAACCAGCGCGGCGAAGTCCTGAAATATGCAGAACCAGGCAGACGGTTCTGTATCTAGCAGCCTGACGAAAGGCCGCGGTCGGAGATTTGCCGGTGCTACGCCGATCCACTTTGGAAGTGTTACTTTTGATGGAGAATAGGAGGCATACGCGCATGGAGACCAGGAACATAACCCTTTCGTTACCCGAAGAGGTGCTTCGGGAGGTCAAGGTTCTGGCGGCTCGCAGGGGCACGTCGGTCTCGGCGTTGCTCGCGGCGGCGCTCACGGAGTTGGTAGAGCGCGAGAGCGGGTACGCGGCGGCGAGGGAGAAGAGCCTTGCTACCCTGGATCGGGGGATGAGCCTCGGCGCCTGCGGGGAGATCGGCTGGAGCCGGGACGAGCTGCACGAGCGCGTCTGATCCCGGAGCGCGTGGAGTGGGGGAGGGGAGAAGGTGATGGAACGGGACTGCACGGTACTGTATTCCGAGGATCTGAACCCTGGTCAGAGTTACGCCGGGGTCCGGGTGGTGAGCCCCTTCGACAGGAACGCTGCGGGGGACCGGGTTTGAAGTCCGCGAAGACCGTACCCCGGAACACCGTGCGCGAGGCGCTCGTGGCGGCGCTCCGCTCCGCCTCCGAGCACAACCGCTCCGACGTGGTAGCTCCCGAGACGGTCTTGTGGACGGACAGGGAGCGACGCTGGGAGCCCGTGATCCCGCTCCTGCGCGAAGAGATTCCTTTGCTCACGCTCGGCCCATACGGCCCGGAGACGCTTACGGGACCCGCGATCTGGCTGCGGTGTGCCCTCGCCGGGACTCTGCCGGAGATTGACCTTCCGGGAGGAACTCCGGTCGTGTACCTGCCCGGCGTGGGCCGCTCGGATCTGCGCGCCGTCGAGGACTGTCCGAAGCCTCTGCAGCCGCTCGCGGAACTCCAGTACCGGGGCGTGATCTTCAGCCACCCCAACGGCCGCGACTGGACGCCCGCCGCCTTTCTCGCCAAAGGGTTCGGGATAGAGGTCGTGGGGGGACCGAAGACGCAGAGCGCCCTCGCCCGCGCCCTGCCGGCGCTTTTGGAGCGCTCTCTCGCGGAGCTGAAGGAGGGTTCACCGCTTCAGGCCGCCGACCTGGACGAGCTGCTCGTCCCTGACCCTGGGCGCGAGTTGCTCGTGTGGCTCGACGATCCCGGCGCATACGGAAAGGTTCGCGGCCCGGAGGCGCTGGCTGCCTTCGCGGACATCTGCAACGCTCGCTACGGCTTCGACCCGGCCTCGGACGGCGAGCTAGAGGCCGCCCGGCGTCTGACCGGGGGCGTGGGACCGTGGAAGCAGGTGTGGGGGAGGTACGCGGAGGCCCCGCGTCGCTACCCGAACTTGCCTTCATTGCTAGACCGCGTCGAGCCCGCGGCTGGCATGAAGCTCTTCGAAGAGACTTCACCGTATCGGCCCCAGGACAATCGCGCCGAGGAAGACCGCCTGCGCGAAGCCCTGCTCGCTCTCCAGACCCGCAACACTCCGGACGCGCGCGCCCGGATCGCCGGGCTCGAGGCCCATCATGGGGAGCGGCGGCAGTGGGTGTGGGCGGAGCTGGGCCAGTCGCCGCTGGCTGGCGCTTTGTCGCATCTGGCCTCGCTCGCGCAAGCGACTGCCGACCCGCCGGTCGCCGGCACGGCCTGGGAGATCGCCGAGGGGCACGTAGCCGGAGGCTGGAAGGTGGACGCGGAAGCCATGAGCGCGCTCGCCAGCGTTCACACCGGCCAGGATGTGGCGGCCGTGCGCGCCGCGGTCAGATCCGTCTACGCGGACTGGCTCGAGGAGTGCGCCCGCCGCTTCCAGCAGGCCGTGGCCGCCGGACCGCCTCCGGAGTCGGTGAGCCTGGACCCGGACGGCCCACAGCCCGGAGTCTGCACCCTGTTCACGGACGGACTGCGCCTCGACCTGGCCCATCGTCTCTCCGGCATCCTCGCGGATCATGAAGCGGAGGCCCAGATTGCCTGGCGCTTCGCCGCGCTGCCGGGTGTCACACCCACGGCCAAGCCGGTACTCACGCCGTTGGGACCCGAACTCCACCCGGGCAACGGTTTCGGCGCGGAGGTAAACGGCTCGAAGGTCACCGCCCAGAGCCTGCGCAAGATGCTCGGCGAGCGAGGCTACCAGATCCTGGCGACCGACGAGGTGGGAAACCCATTGAGCACCCCGTCGGGATCTTCGTGGACGGAGAGCGGGGACCTCGACGCTCTCGGCCACGCCCGCGGCTCGGGGCTGGCGCGGGAGGCGGAGAATTCCCTGAAGGCCCTCGCGGAGCGGGTGAAAGCCCTGCTGGACGCCGGCTGGCGCGAGGTCAGGGTCGTCACCGACCACGGCTGGCTGCTACTGCCCGGCGGACTGACCAAGACGGAGCTGCCCGAGCACCTCACGGAAGTCCGCAAGGGACGATGCGCCCGCCTGAAACCCGGGGCGAGCACGGATCAGCAGACCATCCCCTGGTCGCTGGACGCCGGGGTAAGCGTGGCCGTCGCCCCCGGCGCGAGCGCCTACGAGGCCGGCAAGGAGTACGAGCACGGCGGCCTCAGCCCCCAGGAGTGCGTGGTCCCGGTGTTGACGGTCGTCTCTTCAGCCCCAGCCAGCGCGGCATCCATCTCGGAGATCAGGTGGGTCGGAATGCGGTGCCGGGTCAAAGTCGAAGGCGCGCCGGATGGAGCGACGGTGGGCCTCCGCACCCGCGCGGCCGACCCGTCAACCTCGGTAGCCACGGCCAGGCCGCTCAAGGATGGCACGGCTTCGCTGCTCGTCACCGACGACAGCCGCGAGTTCGAGGCCGCGATCTCCGTGGTGCTCGACGCTGAGGGCCGGGTGCTGGCGCAGAGCCCTACGGTGGTGGGAGGGTAGGATGGAGCCTCTGAGCCTCGACCGCCTGGACAACATCGCCGCGGAGGTCTTCGAGGGCTACGTGGTCCGCAAGGACCTGGCCCTCAAGTTCAAGGGCCAGTACCCGGTCCCCACCTACGTGGGAGAGTTCCTGCTTGGTCGCTACTGCGCCAGCACCGACGAGGAGGAGATAGCCGAGGGGCTCGCCATCGTCGAGCGTCAGCTCCGGGAGAGGACGGTGCGCGCCGGGGAGGAAGAACTGTACAAGGCCCGCGCGAGAGAGGAGGGCTCTGCGCGCATCATAGACCTCGTCACAGCCCGTCTCGACTCCCGCACCGACTCCTACATGGTCACCCTGCCAAGCCTGCGCCTGAACGACGTGCGAATAGAGGCCGGCCTGGTCTCCGAGAACCAGCGCATGCTCACCGGCGGCTTCTACGCGGAGGTGGAGCTGGAGTACGATCCAGTAGTAGCTCAAGAGAAGGCTGGAAACCCTTTCGGCATCGCCTCGCTGCGCCCCATACAACTCAGCACCCGCGGCGCCCTGGAGCAACTGTCGCGGGGCCGGGAGGCGTTCACCACGGAGGAGTGGAAAGCCTTCCTGCTGCGTAGCATCGGGCTGGAGCCGGAGGCACTTTCAGAGAGGGCGCGCAACCTGCTACTGCTTCGCATGGTCCCTTTCGTGGAGCGCAACTACAACATGGTCGAGCTCGGTCCACGCGGCACCGGAAAGAGTCACCTCTTCCAGCAAGTCTCCCCCTACTCACACCTCGTATCGGGGGGCAAGGCTACCGTGGCTAAGATGTTCGTAAACAATGCGACGGGCCAACGCGGGCTGGTCGCCCAGTACGACGTGGTGTGCTTCGACGAGGTCTCCGGCGTCTCCTTCGACCAGAAGGACGGCGTCAACATTCTCAAGGGCTACATGGAGTCCGGGGAATACAGCCGCGGCAATGAGAGCATCCGCGCCAGCGGCAGCGTGGTCATGGTCGGCAATTTCGACGTCGACATCGAGCACCAGCAGCGCATCGGTCACCTCTTCGGCCCCATGCCATCCGACATGCGCAACGACTCCGCGTTCATGGACCGCATCCACGCCTACATCGCCGGCTGGGACGTGCCCAAGATGCAGGAGTCGCTCTTCACCGACCACTTCGGCCTGGTCAGCGACGTGCTGTCCGCCTGGTGGTCGCAACTCCGCAATGAGAGCCGGCTTGCCTCATTCCAGAACCGAGTGAGCTACGGCGGAGCGTTAAGCGGTCGCGACACGAATGCCGTCAACAAGACCGTGAGCGGCCTGCTCAAGTTGCTCTACCCCACCACGGCCCAGGAGATTGCCGAGGAGGACCTCGAGTGGGCCGTGCGACTCGCGATGGAGGGTCGCCGGCGCGTTAAAGAGCAGCAGAAACGGATCGGCAGTGCGGAGTTTCGCAACACCCACTTCAGTTACCAGCTTGGGGTTGAC
>JACCTS010000576.1 GCA_013812245.1 Rubrobacter sp. | reverse complement strand
AGATCCTGCCCATCAGGTCCCACGCTGCGATGTCCAGACCGGAGACGGCGGCCGGGAGCACGCCCCCGTCGCCGTGCTGGTGGGATCGGGACATCATCACCTGCCAGAGCCACTCCGGCCTGACCTCCTGTCCCAGGATGCGGGGCGCCAACTCGTCGTGGATCATGGTCTCCACCACCGAGGCTGGTCCGCCGTAGATGGCGGACTCCCCGATCCCGACCTCGCCACTGCCGGTACGCACCTCCAGCAAGAGTGCCGAACGGGCGGGCATATAGTGGATGGAATCGCTCAGCGGATCGTCCAGGGGATAAGAGACCGGGTACGTCGTAACCGAGGTTATTCTGGTCAATTGGATTCGTTCTCCTTCAAACGCCGCCTCGCGCGAGCCGCACGTAGAGTGGAATCTCACTCCGCATAGCTGTTCTGCGGCGCTCTAGCTTTCTGTGCGAACCGGGTCCCATCCACACTCACCCATTACTCTTCTCCCTCGTCATCGAAGGAATAGAAGATGATGTAGCGACCGTCTTCTTTGGTCTCCTGCTCCTTCTGCATGGCGTCGGATCCTCCCGTTGTAGGCGGTTCAGCAGGGTGAGACAAAGCTCACGCCTATCCCGATTAGCAGGTGATCCAGCCCCATCCGGTTCACGGAAACCTCTGCCTGCAAGACCAGTGTCACGGTATATTCCTCCTCTTTCCCTGCCCCCATGTACTGCCGCATCTTACTGCATTCGCCGGTATTCACGCGATGGTTTTAGTGTGGTCATCGAACTCCGTCTACGCTTCCGCGGAAACGGGCGGAACACTCGGGTGCCGGGATTCGTCTTCGGGAATCCGGCTTTCGCATACATACGTGGGAGGAGATCGAGAAAAGAGCGCGAAGGGAATTATGATCCTGGCCATAGTCCTCGCCTCTTTCGGAATCACCATGGAGCCTCCTCAGCCGAGACGGAGGAGATGTGGCGTCCCACCCCCGGCGTCCCACTCCCGGTGTCACCTGGCAGTAGCAACTTGGCGGCAGCAAGGTAGATACCTCCTACGAAATAGACGGCGTCGACAACGGCAAGTCCACCGTGGACCGACTGCGCGCGGACGGCAGCCAGTCATCTGATACATCAGCGTAAGTAGCCGGGAGAACTGGAGATCGGCTAAGAGCCGGTTCCCGAAGAAGGTGCTCGGCAACAGATACCAGGGCTGGCCTGGAAGGAAGTGGCTCGACATTCGCCGGCTAGGCCTGCTCGGCCCGATCATGGGGTCCCGCACGGATGTGTGCGCCGCGAAGGGCTTCGACGCGATAGAGCCGGACAACATGGACGGCTACCGCAACAAGACTGGCTGCTCGCCAACCTACGCGGGTCAACTTCGCTACGACACGTGGCTTGCCGAGAAAGCTCACGAGCGAGAGATCTCTCCATCGCCATAAGAAACGACGAAGGTCAGGTGCAGGATTTTCTACCCTATGGCGGCTTCGCGATCACAGAAGATTGTTTCGACGCCATACTCGAAGACGGAGCCCTTCGTGCAGAGCGGGAAAGCCGTGCTGGTCGCCGAATACGCCGATACCGGAATGACGCGCGGCAAGTCATGTCCCAAAGCCGAAGGCCTTGGCTTCGACGTCATACTCAAAAAGAGGAACCTCGGCCCCCGGCACCACGCCTGCTAGCGTCCGGCAGATTTTGCGGCGCCGGGATCGGGGCCGTTGACTACTTCAGGATGCGCTTGGCGGCGTCCTTGGCCTTCTTCTCGGGCCCGGCTGTTCCTTTCTTCTTGTCACCCTTGCCGCCTTTGTTGGCGGCCTTTTTGGCCTCTTTCTTCAGTTTCTCCATGATGGCTGCCCTTCTCCTTGGTTGTCGCCAGAATGTCGCCAGAATGTTACTCGAATAGCTACCCTGTTCAGATCCGCCCGAAACTCTTTCGAGCATACGAGAGTCCTCATCACAGACACACGTTACAAAGCTTTGGCGGGCCTTCCCGAGCGTGCTATGATCTCCTCCTCTTTGTTTAGAGAGGGGGACGAAGACGGGCCAGATCTCGCAGGAACCAACGCCTGCCGACGCCGCACGCGAACGCGAGGCAACACGTGAAACCGTAGGCCGTGAGGAGGGACGGACGGTGGGGGGTCCGCGGCTGCCGCGCATGCCGGCCCTCGACGGGTTGCGGGCTTTCGCAGTGGTCGCGGTGCTACTCTACCACGGCGGGTTGGCCTGGCTCCCTGGCGGCTTTCTGGGCGTCGAGGTGTTCTTCGTGATCAGCGGCTACCTCATCACCGCTCTGCTCCTGGCTGAGTGGCGCTTCCGGGGCCGCATAGACCTCAAAGCTTTCTGGCTGCGGCGGGCGCGG
>JACCTS010000569.1 GCA_013812245.1 Rubrobacter sp. | reverse complement strand
GAGCCGGCAACTGAAAATCGGTGGTCTGCAAACGGGCATACGGATGCCGCTCGCGGCGCACAATAGGGGTCACCAAATTAGCTCTCCTCCATTAGAAATCGTTGAAGAATGGCCGAACACGCAAGCGAATATCTTACCCCGCGCACCGCGAATAGTCAAGGCACATCCGAAGGCAGATAGAAAATATATGGCGCCGCTCCGAAGACCGACGCCGGGGAGTGTAGCACAGCGGTTCGGGGAGCGCCACGAGCGGTGCAATCGCCTAACCATTGTCGACCTCGTGGAGCCGGCTCAACCAGCCGGATTCTCTCGCTCGCAGATGTAGCGTGAGCCCGGTTCTTCACCCTCGAAGTATGCCAATTGGCCGGTGATGCGGGAAAGAAAAGTGTCCATCCCGGACCCTACCGTAGCCCGAAGCGCATCGTGGAGCTTCATGCGCTGGAGATCCAGACGAGGGTTCTCGGATACGAGATAGCACAGGGTTGGAGCCCCGCGCTCTTTCAGCAGAGACTCTATCCCGTCAACGTCCTGCTCCCAAGGACCGAGCCGACGAACGAACCGGGAGCCCAGCGCATCCAGATGAGAGAGCCCGGAGACGAACTTCTTCCGTCCCCGCGCCGTGGAGAGCAGGTTCAGGTAACGTGCGCGTTCCCCTGGCACGAAGAAAGCTCTGACTATCGCCCGCTCGTGATGCGCTTCCACCTTCAAATCCCACGAAAAAGCGGCGCCCCAAAAAGGAGCGCCGCACCGTCTCTAACTGGCGTCTGCTGCTGAAGATTACTTCAGCTCGACGGTGGCGCCAGCCTCTTCCAGTTTCGCCTTGAGGGCGTCAGCGTCCTCCTTGGAGAGCGCCTCCTTGACGGGATTCGGGGCGTCGTCCACGAGGGCCTTCGCCTCCTTGAGGCCGAGGCCCGTGGCGGCGCGCACCTCCTTGATGACCTGGATCTTCTTGGCGCCCGCTCCGGTGAGCACGACGTCGAACTCGGTCTGCTCCTCTTCCTCGGCAGCCGCGCCGTCAGCCGCCGCGCCCGCCGCCGGGGCCGCAGCAAAGGCCGCCGCCGACACGCCGAACTCTTCCTCGAACATCTTGACCAGCTCGGAGACCTCCAGTACGGACTTCTCCTTGATCGCGTCGAGTATCTCCTGATTGCTCAAAGCCATGATTTTCCTCCTGTTTCGGCTCTTTGCGTTTCTACCGTACTACCTGTTGCTACGACTCTTGCGCCTGCTTCTGCTCGGCCACCTGGCCCATCACGGCCGCGAGGTTCCTCAACGGCGCGTTCATCACCGTGACCAGCCCGGCTATCGGGGAGCGGATCGCGCCGAGGAGCTGCGCCAGAAGCTCGTCTCGGCCCGGCAGCTTGCTCAAAGCCACTATGTCAGCCTCGTCCAGAATGCGGCCGCCCTCAAGCAAACCTCCCTTCAGGACAAAGGTCTCCACCTGATCCGAGAACTCCGCCATCAGCTTCGCGCTGGCGACCGGATCTTCCGAGAAGGCCAGGGCCGTCGGCCCGGTGAAGAACTCGGAGAGCCCCTCGATGCCAACCTCGTCCGCGGCCCGCTTCGCCAAGGTGTTCTTGGCGACCACGAACTCTACGCCCGACTCCCGGCTGCGGCGTCTGAGATCTGTGCTCTGCGCCACGTTGATGCCCTGGTAATCCACGAGGACCGCCGAGCCACCGCGCAGTTTCCCGGCGAGATCTTCGATCACCTGCGCTTTCTCTTCCCTGTTCACCTGATCTCCTCCGCTACGTAGAAAGCCCCGGGGCCGCAGAGGCGCCCGGGGCTCGAAGATCCCACGAAAAACTCTCCACGACCTCGGCCGGATCATTAAACCCTCGGGCCTATCCCAGGGTACCGGCTGTCTTAGGTCTCGTTTCTTTGTCTAAATTCCGCCGGAGATACTACTCCCTCTCCACGGCCGGGTCAACCTTGATGGACGGTCCCATCGTCGTCGTTAGTGTCACGGACTTGAAGTACCGGCCCTTGACCGGGGCGGGCCGCGCTCGCTGCAACTCTTCGCGCAGGGCGAAGTAGTTCTCCACCAGGCTGTCCAGATCGAAGGACTTCTTGCCGAGGATGCTGTGGATGATGCCGTAGCGGTCCACGCGGTACTCGATCTTGCCGCGTTTGATCTCCTCGACCGCCCGGCCAACATCCATCGTGACCGTACCGCTCTTCGGGTTCGGCATGAGACCGCGCGGGCCCAGGATCTGGCCGAGCCGTCCCACGACGCTCATCTGGTCCGGCGTCGCCACGGCGACCTCGAAGTCCATGAACCCCTCGTCCCGTACCCGTGCAGCCAGATCATCCGCACCAACCACATCGGCCCCGGCTTCCTCAGCCTCGCGGGCCTTCTCACCTGCGGCGAAGACGGCGACACGACGCGTCTTGCCCGTCCCGTTGGGGAGCATCAGGGTACCGCGTACCATCTGGTCGGCGCGGCGCGGGTCAACGTTCAGGCTGACGTGCGCCTCGACGCTCTCGTCGAACTTGGCACCCTCCATCTCCTTGAGAAGTTCCAGCGCCTCGCGCGGATCGTAGAGCCTTTCGCGATCTATCCTCTGCTTCTGCTCCATTAGCCGTCTACCCATTGACCGTAATCCCCATGCTCCGGGCCGTACCCTCGACGATCTTGGACGCGCCGTCTATGTCCGCGGCGTTGAGGTCCGGCATCTTGGTCCGCGCTATCTCCTCGACCTGCGCCCGGCTGACGGCGCCGACCTTCGCGCGGTTCGGCTCGCCGCTGCCCTTGTCCAGCCCGGCGGCCTGCTTCAGTAGGAACGCGGCTGGCGGCGTCTTGGTGACGAAGGTGAACGAACGGTCCTCGTAGACCGTGATCTCCACGGGGATGATCTGGCCCATCTGGTCGCGTGTGGCGTCGTTGAACTGCCGCACGAACTCCCCGATGTTCACCTGCGCCTGGCCTAGAGCCGGGCCGACCGGCGGCGCCGGGTTGGCCTGCCCACCTGTGATCTGCAACTTCAATTTGCGCGCTACGCGCCGCCTTCTACCCATCTACTAAACCTTTCGTTATCTCTGTCTAAAGCTTGGCGACCTGGCTGAAGGAAAGCTCCACCGGCGTCTCGCGCCCGAAGATGGAGACGAGAACCTTCAGCCTCGACTGGTCCACGTTGATGTCGGAGATTGCGCCCTCGAAGTCCGAGAGCGGCCCACCGATGACCCGCACGGTCTCCCCGATGGTGTAGTCCACCGTGGTCTTGACCTTCTCCGGGGCCTTGGTCTCGCCCGGATGCAGCAGCCGCTCGACCTCGGCCCGCGAGAGCGGGAGCGGCGTGTCCCCGTTGCCGACGATCTGGGTCACGCCCGGCGTCTGGCGCACGAGCTGCCAGGTGCTCTCGTTCATGTCCAGGTTCACCAGGATATAGCCGGGGAACTGGCGCTGCTCGACGGGGACCTTCTTGCCGTCCTTGATCTCTATGACGCTCTCCATCAGGATGCGGATCTCCCCGAAGTACCGGCCCAGGCCGAGAGACTCGATCCGGCGCTCCAGCGTCGTTCGGACCTTGTTCTCGTGCCCTGAGTATGTGTTGACGACGAACCACTTCTTCACTGCGAACTGCTCCTAATCCACTACGAAAAGATCAAACGCGCCAGGTTTTTGAACACGAAGTCCCACGCGGCGACGTAAACCCCGAGTACCACGACGATGATGAGGACTACCGCCGTGCTCTGCCGGAGCTGGTCACGATTCGGCCAGTTGACCCGCCGGAGCTCGTTCCTCACACCCCGGAAGAAATCCCGTATGCCGGCGAGACGTCCTTGTTTCTTCTGCGTTTTCTTGCCGCCTTGATCGCGGTTTCGCTTTTTACCCATCGTTTCCTTGCCTGGCTTTGCCTACCTAGCAGGGCAGGAGGGACTCGAACCCCCGGCCTGCGGTTTTGGAGACCGCTGCTCTACCAACTGAGCTACTGCCCTCTGCCATTATGTTACCGCGTCTCCCGATGGACGGTATGCCGCCGGTCCCACGGACAGTACTTCTTTAGCTGGATGCGATCCGGGCTATTCCGCCGGTTCTTGCGGGTGTGGTAGTTCCGGCGCTTGCACTCTTCGCAAGCCAACGTCACCAATTGTCGCATAACTTTCCTCCAGTTCACAGGGGCGAGCCAGCGCCCGCCCCACACTCTTGTCCCGCTAGTCTACTCGACAATCTCGGTAACGACGCCAGCTCCAACGGTCCTGCCACCCTCACGTATGGCGAAGTTCAATCCCTCGTCCATCGCTATGGGGTTGATCAACTCCACGTTCATCACCGTGTTGTCTCCC
>JACCTS010000568.1 GCA_013812245.1 Rubrobacter sp. | reverse complement strand
GGGAGACAACACGGTGATGAACGTGGAGTTGATCAACCCCATAGCGATGGACGAGGGATTGAACTTCGCCATACGTGAGGGTGGCAGGACCGTTGGAGCTGGCGTCGTTACCGAGATTGTCGAGTAGGTAGATGGCTGTATCGAAGATAAGGATCAAGCTGAAAGCCTATGACCACGAGGTCATAGACAAGACGGCTAAGTCCATAGTGGAGACGGCGGAGCGGACCGGGGCTTTTGTCTTTGGCCCCGTCCCGCTGCCGACCAAGCGCAGCGTGTACACGGTGATCCGTGGTCCCTTCAAGGACAAGGACTCGCGCGAGCACTTCCAGCTCGCCACGCACAAGCGCCTCATAGACATCCAGCAGCCCACGCCGCGCACGGTCGATTCGCTTCAGCGTCTCGACCTGCCGGCTGGTGTGAACATCGAGATCAAGGCTACGTAAAGTTATGGCGACGGCTATTTTCGGACGCAAAAAGCACATGACGCAGGCCTTCGAGGAGGACGGCACGCTGGTGAGCGCGACCGTGATCGAGGTCGAGCCGAATTTCATCACCGCATCCCGCACCGCCGACGCGGACGGCTACGAAGCCGTACAGGTCGGCTTCGGGACCGTGCCCACGCGCAAGGTCAACAAGCCGCACGCGGGACAATTCGAGAAGCACGAGACCCCGCCACGGAGGCACCTGAGGGAACTTCGCGGCGTCACGGGCGAGGTTGGAGAGACCATCGGGGCAGACGTCTTCGAGGTCGGCGACACGGTACATGTGAGCGCGACCGCGAAGGGCAAGGGCTTTCAGGGAACCGTCAAGCGCCACGGCTTCGGCCGGGGCCCGGTCTCTCACGGCTCGCATAACGTCCGGGCACCGGGCTCTGTTGGGGCTTCGGCTGACCCGGCACGCATCTTTCCGGGGCAGAAGATGCCAGGCCAGATGGGCAATAAAGGCGTCACCGTCAAGAACCTGCGTGTCGTTAATGTGGATGCGGAGAATGGTGAGATCTGGGTGCGCGGCGGCGTCCCAGGGGGCCGGAACGCGGTCGTCAGGATCCGGAAGGCGGGTGAGTAGGATGGCCGAAGCGAAAGCACAGGTATTCGACGCCCGTAGCGGCGATAAATCTTCTCTGGACCTCTCGGGCCCTCGTTTTACGACGGAGCCCAAAGAGCACGTCATCCACCGCGCGGTGGTGGCGGAGCTCGATTCCCGGCGTCGTTATACGGCCTCGACCAAGGGCCGCAACGAGATCCGGGGTTCCGGTGCGAAACTATATCGTCAGAAGGGAACGGGCCGTGCCCGCGCGGGCGACGTGAAGTCCCCGGTGCGCGTCGGTGGAGGGGTCTGGGGCGGGCCGAAGCCCAAGCCAGCGCGCTTCGGCAAGCGCATCAACAAGAAAGAGGCCAGGACCGCCTTCGATGGCGCTCTCTCGGCCAAGGCCGCTGACGGCGAGTTGTACGTGCTCGACTCGCTCTCCTTCGATGAGCCTTCCACGAAACAGGCGAAGGAGCTGCTCGGGACTATGGAGGTCTCGGGGCCGGTTCTGCTCGTCCTGACAGACGATGATCGGAACGCGGCGCTCTCCTTCAGGAACCTGCCGGAGGTTACGGTGGCGAAGCCTCACGAGTATGGGGTCTACGAGCTGCTGCGGGCGCGGGAGGTCGTGTTCTCGCGGGCGGCTTACCAGAGGATCTCCGGGGAGGGAAGCTAGATGGATCCGCATCAGGTCATAATCCGTCCGGTCATCTCGGAGAAGAGCTACGGCCTTGTTGAGGTCGAGGGGCAGTACACCTTCCACGTTGACCGGCGGGCGAACAAGAACCAGATCAAAAACGCCGTCGAGGACGCCTTCGACGTGAGCGTGGCGAGGGTCAACACATCCAACGTCAAGAGCAAGCCCAAGCGGCAAGGTCTGACGCGGGGACGGACATCCTCGTGGAAGAAGGCGGTCGTGAAGCTGGCCGAGGGCGACCGCATCGAACTGTTCGAGGGAGTCTAGGATGCCTGCGAGACGCTACAAGCCGACGAGCGCAGGCCGAAGGAACTCCTCGGTCCTTACGCGCGACTCGGTCACCAGAGACAAGCCGGAGAAGAGCCTCACCGCCAAGCTGCACAAGCACGGTGGGCGCAACAACCACGGGCGCATCACGACCCGCCACATCGGCGGCGGCCACAAGCGGCGCTACCGGATAATAGACTTCAAGCGCCAGAAGGACGGCGTTCCGGCGACGGTGGCGGCGGTCGAGTATGACCCGAACCGCTCCGCGAACATCGCGCTCCTCCACTACCATGACGGCGAGAAGCGATACATCCTGGCGCCGCGCAACCTGACGGTGGGCTCCATCGTCGAGAGCGGCCCGGAGGCCGAGGTGGACGTGGGCAACGCCCTTCCGCTGAACCGCATTCCGGTCGGCACCGTGGTTCATGCCGTGGAGTTGGAGCCGGGGCGCGGAGCACAGATGGCCCGGAGCGCCGGAACGAGCGCGCAACTCACCGCCCGCGAGGGCAGCTACGTGACGTTGCGGCTTCCCAGCGGGGAGCGCCGGAGGGTGCGCTCCGCATGCCGGGCTACCGTCGGCGTCGTCGGCAACCAGTCGCACCAGAACGTCAGGTGGGGCAAGGCCGGCCGCAAGCGTCATCTGGGGATACGTCCCACGGTGCGCGGCACAGTCATGAACCCGGTGGACCACCCGCACGGCGGCGGAGAGGGCAAGTCTACGCCGGGCCGGGCGCCGGTCACGCCTTGGGGTCAGATCACCCAGGGCTCGCCCACCAGGAAAAAGCACAAGCGGTCGGACGCCATGATCGTGCGTCGCCGCGGAAAAGGAAGGAGGCGCTAGATGACGCGCTCTTCGAAAAAAGAGCCGTTCGTCGAGGAGCGCCTGATGGAGCGCATCCGGCGGATGAACGAGAACAACGAGAAGCGGATGCTCAAGACCTGGAGCCGGGCGAGCGTGATCTACCCCGAGTTCGTCGGCCATACTATCGCCGTGCACGACGGGCGCAAGCACGTGCCCGTGTTCTGTACGGAGAGCATGGTCGGCCACAAGCTCGGGGAGTTCGCCCCGACCCGCACCTTCAGGACGCACCGCAAGGACGATAGGACGGCGAGGCGCCGATGAAGGCCACCGCGAAATACGTTCGCATCGCCCCGCGCAAGGCGCGCCTTGTGGCCGACGCGGTCCGCGGCAAGAGCGTGCCGGAGGCAGTCTCCGTGCTGGCGTTCACCAACAAGCGGGCGGCGAAGATAGTGGGCGACGTGGTCAACAGCGCCGCGTCCAACGCCGAGCATAACGACGACGCGGATCCCGACGAGTTGTTCGTCCGTGAGATCCGGGTGGACGAAGGCCCGACGATCAAGCGCTACCGGGCCCGTGCAATGGGCCGGGCGACCATGATCCGCAAGCGCACCAGCCACATCAGCGTCGTGCTCGGAGCCCCGGCGGGTGTGATCGTCGGCGGCGAAGTAGACACGCCCGGAGACGAGGAGGAATAGATGGGCCAGAAAGTACACCCGGAAGGCTTCCGCCTCGGCGTCAAGCGCAAGGGCGAGAAGGTAGATTTCAAGAGTAGTTGGTACTCGGAGAGGGATTTCGCCGAGCTTCTCGGTGAGGACCTCAAGATCCGGGATCACATCGAGAAGAAGCTCTTTCGGGCGGGGATCGCCAACGTCGAGATCAAGAAAGCCGCCGAGCAGGGCGAGGTCGCCGTGGACATTCACACCGCCCGTCCTGGCATCGTGATCGGCAAGGGTGGCTCCGAAGTTGACGAACTGCGCGGAGAACTGGAGCGCATTACCAAGAAGAAGGTGCAGGTCAACGTGCGCGAGGTGTCGCGCCCGGAGCTCAACGCCGCGCTGGTCGCCGAGTCCATCGCCGAGCAACTCGTGGGCCGGGCCGCGTTCCGGCGCACCATGAAGCGGGCGCTGACCAGCGCCATGCGCAGCGGCGCCAAGGGGGCCCGCATTCGTTGCGGCGGACGGCTCGGCGGCATCGAGATGGGCCGAGAGGAGACCATCTCTGACGGTAGCGTGCCGCTGCACACCCTGGACGCCGACATAGATTACGGTTTCCGGGAGGCCAAGACGCAGATGGGCCAGATCGGTGTGAAGGTCTGGATCAACCACGGTGTCCAGGAAGACGAGATCGGGAGATAGCCGATGCTGGTACCCAAAAAACTCAAGTACCGCAAGCCCCACCGGGGCCGGATGCGGGGCAAGGCCAGGGGCGGCACGGAGGTGCAGTTCGGCGAGTACGGGCTGCAGGCCCTGGAGCCGGCCTGGATCACCAACCGCCAGATAGAGGCGGCCCGTATCGCGATGACCAGGAAGATCAAGCGCGGAGGGAAGGTGTGGATCAACATCTTCCCCCACAAGCCGGTGACCAAGAAACCCGCCGAGACCCGGATGGGTAGCGGCAAGGGCAGCCCGGAGGATTACGTGGCGGTCGTCAAGCCCGGACGGGTGATGTTCGAGATGAGCGGCGTTGATGAGGCACTGGCGCGCGAAGCCATGAACCTCGCCGCGCAGAAGCTCCCGATCAAAAGCCGCTTTGTGGCTCGGGGAGGTGTTCAGCAGTGAAGGTCGCCGAGGTCCGCGAGCTGGACGTGCAGGAACTGGAGCAGCGCCTGGCGCAGACACGCCGGGAACTCTTCAACCTGCGCTTCCAGCACGCCACGGGACAGTTGGAGAACACGGGACAGCTCAAGGAGGTCCGGAGGAACATCGCCCGGCTCCTTACTGTCCTGAACCGGAAGAAGTGGGAGAACGAGGAGTAGTGACGGAAGAAGAGAAAAACACAGAACAGACCCCCGAGGGGGCGGCTCCGGAGCCGGAGGAGCAGGATCGCCCGGCCGAGACGCCGCAGGATCTCATAGAGAGTGGCGAGGCGGTTGAGGCCGGCCTGGACACGGGACCGGCCCGCGGGCCAGCTTTCGACCAGGACGAAGGCCAGATCCAGACCGACACCGAGCGCAACCGGCGCAAGGAGCGGGTCGGAATGGTCGTCTCGGACAAGCCGGACAAGACCGTGACCGTCACGGTGGAGACGCTGGTGCGGCACAAGCTATACAAGAAGCGCGTGCGCCGCTCCAAACGGTTTATGGTCCACGACGAGCGCAACGAGGCGCGTATCGGGGACACGGTCAGGATCATGGAGACTCGGCCCATCTCGGCGCGCAAGAGGTGGCGTCTAGCGAACATCATATCGAGGGCCGAGTAGTGATCCAGAACGAGACACGACTCAGGGTCGCGGACAACTCCGGCGCCCGGAGCATCCTGACGATCCGCATCCTCGGCGGCTCCAAGCGCCGGAGTGCCGGGATCGGTGACGTGATCGTCGCCACCGTCAAGGAGGCGACACCCGGCGGCGGAGTCCGTAAGGGCGAGGTCGTCCGGGCGGTCGTCGTCAGGACGGCGAAAGAGACGCGCCGCGACGACGGCTCCTACATCCGCTTCGGCGAGAACGCCGGCGTAATCATCAACCCGGACGGCGCCCCGCGTGGTACGCGCATCTTCGGGCCGGTCGCCAGGGAGCTCAGGGACAAGGGCTACACGAGGATCATCTCGCTGGCCCCGGAGGTGCTCTAATGGCTCTCAAGATAAAGCGCGGGGACACCGTGATGGTGATCTCCGGCAAAGAGAAAGGCAAACGCGGCGAGGTCGAGCGGGTCGAGCCCCGGAAGAACCGGGTGGTCGTCGGCGGCGTCAATACGAGGACGCGCCACGCCCGGCCCACGCAGCAGAACCAGCAAGGGCTTTACCATTTCGACGCTCCGATCCACGTCTCGAACGTGATGCTGGTGGACCCGAACTCCGGGGAGCCGACGAAGGTCGGCTCCCGTTTCACGGACTCCGGGGAGAAAGTCCGGGTCGCCAGGAAGTCCGGGAAGGATATAGATTAATGGCCAGGATGAAGGAAAGGTACGCATCGGAGGTCGCTCCGGCTCTCAGGGAGAGGTTCGAGATACAGAACTCCATGCGCATACCGAAGCTGGAGAAGATCGTGGTCAACATGGGCGTGGGCGAGGCCGTCCAGAACAGCCGCGCCCTCGACGGCGCGATGCAGGATCTGGCGAAGATAACAGGCCAGAAGCCGCAGATGCGCCGGGCGAGGAAGAGCATCGCCGGGTTCAAGATCCGGGAAGGGATGCCCGTCGGCGCGCGCGTCACGTTGCGCGGCGAGCGGATGTGGGAGTTCCTGGACCGTTTGATCTCCATCGCCCTCCCACGGGTGAGGGACTTCCGGGGCGTGAACCCGAACTCCTTCGACGGTAAAGGCAACTACGCCCTGGGATTCAGGGAGCAGTTGATCTTCCCGGAGATCAGCTACGACGATATAGACGCCACCCGCGGTCTGGATGTCGCGGTCGTGACGACGGCGGAGACCGATGAAGAAGGGCGGGAGCTGCTCAGGCTCCTCGGTATGCCCTTCCGGCAGAGCTAAAGCTGAGAGGTAGAGGATGACGAGGAAAGCGCTCCAGGTAAAGCAGCAGAGACCGCAGAAGTTCTCCACCAGGGAGTACAGCCGTTGTCAGCGGTGCGGCAGGGCGCGCAGCTACTACAGGAAGTTCGGGCTGTGCCGGATCTGCCTGCGGGAGCTGGCGCACGAGGGGAAGATCCCTGGCGTAACGAAAGCGAGTTGGTAGATAGCGATGACGGTTACCGATCCCATAGCGGATTTCCTGACCAGGATAAGAAACGCACACATGGCGAAGCACGATACGGTCGAGATCCCGCACTCCAAGATGAAGCGTGAGGTGGCCCGCATCCTGAAGGAAGAGGGCTACATAAACGACTTCTCCGAGAAGGGCGCTGGCGCCGAGGCGAAGCTCATCGTTGAGCTGAAGTACAGTCCCGACGGCCAGCGGGCGATACGCGGTCTGAGGCGCATCAGCCGTCCGGGGCGGCGCACGTACCGCAAGCAGGCGAACATCCCCAGGGTCCTGGACGGGCTCGGAGTGGCGATTCTCTCGACCTCGCAGGGTATCCTCACCGACCACGCGGCCCGGCGTCAGGGCATAGGCGGCGAGGTCCTGTGCTTCGTGTACTAGGGAGGCTGGAAGAGTATGTCGAGAATCGGTAAAGCGCCGGTAGAGATACCGCAGGGCGTGAACGTGGAGATCTCGGGCCGCAGCGTGAAGGTAACGGGGCCGAAAGGCGAGTTGACCGTCCCTGTCGGACGAGGCGTCGAGGCGAAGCAGGAGGACGGCAACGTAGTCGTCGAGCGGGCATCGGAGTCGCCGGAGCACAGGGCGATGCACGGGCTTACGCGATCCCTGATCCAGAACGCCGTCACCGGCGTCACGGACGGTTTTTCGAGGTCGCTGAACATTGCGGGCGTCGGCTACCGGGCCGCGCTGCAGGGACAGGACATCAACCTGCAGGTCGGTTACTCGCATCCGGTATTGGTGACGCCGCGCGAGGGCATAGACTTCGAGGTCCCGAACGCCACCACGATAATCGTGCGGGGCATAGACAAGCAGCGGGTCGGCCAGACGGCGGCGGAGATCCGGAAGGTTCGTCCGCCCGAGCCGTACAAGGGCAAGGGCATCCGCTACAGCGACGAGCAGATCCGACGCAAGGTCGGCAAGGCCGGCTAGCGGAGCTTTAGGAGGATTCATGGCGGTTTTGGAGAAACGAGCACAGAGGGAGAAGCGGCGGCTTCGCGCTCGGCGCCGTCTGTTCGGCACGGCCGAGCGCCCCCGGCTCTCGGTGTACCGATCCAACATTCACATCTACGCCCAGCTCGTGGACGACGAGGAGGGGCGCACGCTGGCCGCCGCTGACTCCCGCGAGGTGGGGGGGGCTGAGAACCGCAAGGACGCGGCGCACAAGGTCGGTGAGTTGATCGCCCAACGGGCGCAAGAAGCCGATATCGAGACGGTCGTCTTTGACCGGGGCGGCAACAAATACCATGGCCGGGTTGCGGCGCTCGCCGAGGGCGCGCGCTCCGGCGGCCTGAAGCTATAAGGATAGGGAGTGGATCTTGGGACGACAGAGAAACGATAACAGAGGTGGCCCGGGTGGCCGCGGGCCAGGGGGTCCCGGTGGCCGTGGTCCAGGAGGGCCTGGTGGCGGGCGTGGCGGACGCGACGGAGGGCGCGGACGCGGTGGCCGGCAGCGCGAGAGTTCGGACATCCAGGACAGGGTCGTCGAGATCCGGCGCGTCTCCAAGGTTGTCAAGGGCGGCCGGCGCTTCAACTTCAGCGCCCTGGTGGTCGTCGGCGACGGCAAGGGCCGGGTCGGCGTCGGGCTTGGCAAGGCAAACACCGTTCCGGCCGCCATATCGAAGGGTCAGGACCGGGCGAAGGCCGCCATGTTCGACGTGCCGATGCGCAACACCACGATCCCGCACGAGGTGCTGGGCAAGTTCGAGAGCTCCGAGGTGATGCTCAAGCCCGCCTCAGAGGGTACGGGTGTGATCGCGGGCGGCGGCGTCCGGGCGGTCATGGAGTTGGCCGGCGTGCGCGATGTGCTCACGAAGGCCCTCGGCTCTACTACCTCGGTGAACCTGGTTCGGGCAACGGTGGAGGGTCTCAAGAGCCTTCGCACCAAGGCCCAGATCGAGCAGACTAGAGGGGTGAAGATCACGCAATGAGCCCTCTGAAGGTCACGCAGATGAAGAGCGTCATCGGCTCGAAGGAGCCACAAAAACGGACGGTGCGCGCCCTTGGGCTCAAGCGCATCCGCGATTCGCGGGTGCATGGAGATACACCCCAGATCCGGGGCATGCTCCACAAGGTGAGGCACTTGGTCCACGTCGAGGAGGTGGACGGCTAAAGTGAGGTTGAACGAACTCTCCCCGGCTCCCGGCTCGAAGAAGGCGCGCAAGCGCGTCGGACGCGGCACGGGCTCCGGGCACGGCAAGACCAGCGGACGCGGCCATAAAGGCGCCGGGGCCCGCAGTGGGGCGAGCATGCCAGCCGCATACGAGGGTGGCCAGATGCCCCTGCAGCGCCGTCTGCCGCGCCTGAGGGGCATGGCGCGCGGGAGACACACCGTTGCCCGGCCTACGGTGTACGCAGCCGTCAACGTCGGGGAACTGGAGGGTATCTCCGGTGATACGATAGGTGTCGAGGACATGCGGGCCGCCAGGCTCGTGGGGAAGAAGGGTGAACTGGTCAAGATCCTCGGGGACGGCGAGATCGGCCGCTCCGTGACGGTCGAGGCCCACGCCTTCTCGCGCACGGCCCGGGAGAAGATCGAAGCGGCCGGCGGAAGCGTCGAGGTACTGGAGCGGTAGAGATATGCTAGGAGCCCTGGGAAATGCGTGGCGCGTACCGGAATTGCGCCAGAAGCTCATGTTCACGGCGATCCTCATCGCCCTGTACCGGCTCGGGGCCTTCGTCCCCCTGCCCGGTATAGATCGGGAGGCCATCTCTTCGCTGGGCGGCAACGCCATAACGGGGCTCTTCTCGACTTTCACCGGCGGGGCGTTCAACAACCTCGCCATTTTCTCGCTCGGGATTATGCCCTACATCACGGCGGCCATCGTGATACAGCTCATGACAGTCGCCATACCACGCTTGCAGGAGCTAGCCAAAGAGGGCGAGACGGGGCAGCAGAAGATCACGCAGTACACCCGCTACTTCACGCTAGCCCTGGCGTTCATTCAGTCCATAGCGATGGTCCTGTTCTTCCGCTCCGGCCAGTTCGGTGACGTACTTGGCGGGGCGACGCCGATAGATTATTTCCTGGTGGTCATCACGCTGACTACCGGTGTCATGCTCACGATGTGGCTCGGGGAGCTCATAACCCAGCACGGCCTCGGCAACGGCATCTCCCTGATCATCACGGCTTCGATCATCTCCCAGGCCCCGACTGCCATCAGGACGCTCTTCGAGGGCGGCAACGTGCTGAACATCGTGATCCTGGCTCTGCTGGCGGTTATGATCGTGGCTGCGATCGTGTTTGTGAACGAGGGGCAGCGACGAATCCCCATAACCTACGCCAAGCGGCAGGTTGGGCGGCGCATGAGCCAGGGTGGAACGACGTACCTGCCCCTCAAGGTGAACATGGCGGGGGTCATCCCGATCATCTTCGCCTCCTCGCTCCTGATCTTCCCGGTCATCCTGGGGCAGTTCGCCTCGGGCGGGCAGCAGGACTCCATACTCGGGCGGATCTCGCTGTTCTTCTCGCCTGGCAACGGGCCATACCTGCTCCTGTACGCGCTCCTGATCGTGATGTTCACGTACTTCTACACGGCGGTGCAGTTCAACCCGATAGAGCACGCGGACAACCTCCGCAAGAGCGGCGGCTATATTCCCGGCATCCGTCCGGGACGGCCCACGGCAGAGTACCTGAACAGCGTGCTCACCAGGATCACGCTGTTCGGCGCCATCTTCCTGGCGGCGGTGGCCGTGCTCCCGTACTTCATCTCCGGCGCGATGAACCTGGGCAACTCCATCTTCCTCGGCGGCACCTCGATGCTGATCGTAGTCGGCGTCTCTCTGGATACAGTGCGCCAGCTAGAGAGCCAGCTCATGATGCGCAACTACGAAGGGTTCCTGAAGAAGCGATGAGGGTCGTAATCTTCGGGCCGCAGGGGGCCGGCAAGGGAACCCAGGCGCAGCTCATCGCGGAGAAGACCGGGGCGGAGCACATCTCCACCGGCGACCTCGTTCGCGCAGAGATCAAAGCTGGCTCGGACCTGGGAAAGAAGATCCAGGAGTACAACGACCGGGGCGACCTGGTGCCGGACGAGATCATCGTGGAGATGGCGAAGCCGTACTTGAAGGAGACGGACTCTTGGCTGCTGGACGGCTTCCCCCGCAACCAGGCTCAGGCAAAAGCTCTCGACGAGGCGCTTGAAGACCTCGGCATCGGGCTCGACGCCGCTATAGCGATGGAGGCGCCGGACGAGGCCCTCGTGGAGCGGCTCTCGGGGCGGCGCACGAGCGAGGCCACCGGCAGGATCTACCATGTCGAGCACGACCCGCCGCCGGAGGACGACCCCGGTCCTTTCACCCAGCGCAAGGACGACATCGAGGAGTCCATCCTGCATCGCCTGGAGATCTACCACAAGCAGACCGAGCCGCTCAAGGACTACTACTACGCGCGCGGCATCCTGGTGTCGGTCGACGCCACCAGGAGCATCCCGGAGGTCACGGAAGACGTGCTCCAGGCGGTCGGTGAGGACGGCTGAGAGCGTGATCGTACGCAAAAGCCCAGGCGAGTTGGAGGCCATGGAGGAAGGGGGCCGTATCACGTCCTCCTGCCTGAAGATGCTCTCCGAGAACGTGCGCGCCGGCGTGACCACGCGGGAACTGGACCGTCTGGCCGAGGAGTTCATCCAGGATCACGGCGGCAAGCCGGAGTTCAAGGGCTACCAGGGTTTCCCGGCCTCCATCTGCGCCTCGCCGAACGCCATGATCGTCCACGGCATCCCCGGTTCGTACCGCCTGAAGGACGGGGACATCATCTCTCTGGATGTGGGTGTGCGCTACCGGGGCTTCGTCACCGATTCCGCCACCACCGTCGCGGTTGGCGAGGTGCCGGAGGACGCCGCCGGGCTGCTCGCGGTCACCCGAGAATGCTTCGCTGAGGCCGCCGAGCAGGTTCGGGCCGACAACCGGCTCGGGGACATTGGGCACGCCATACAGTCGGTGGCGGAGGCCCGGGGATACGGCGTGGTGCGTGACCTCGTATCCCACGGCGTCGGGCGCAAGATGCACGAGGACCCCCAGATCCCCAACTACGGAAGCCCCGGTACCGGGCCGCCTCTGATGCCCGGCATGGTCTTCGCCATAGAGCCCATGATCACGCTCGGAGGGTACGAGATACGCATGAGCGAGTGGGACGGCTGGTCCATCTACACGGCGGACGGCTCGCTCTCGGCCCATTACGAACATACCGTAGCCGTGACCGAACACGGTCCGCGAATCCTGACGAACGGTGCGTGAAAAGAGGATTTGCCGGGTGGGACAAACAAGGCGGACGTGATAAGATTACCGTTCCTATCAGGCATTTTGTAACCGTTACCAAGGAAGAGACGAGGAGATATCCTGGCTAAAGAAGATGTCATAGAGGTTGAAGGCACGGTCACCGAAGCGTTGCCCAACACCCAGTTCCGGGTGGAGCTGGAGAACGGGCACAACGTACTCGCGCACATCTCGGGCAAGATGCGGATGAACTACATTCGGATACTGCCGGGCGACCGGGTGAAGGTGGAGTTGAGCCCCTATGATTTGAGCCGGGGACGGGTCACGTACAGGTTCAGGACGTAAAAGGAGTCAGGAGAAAGCTGTGAAGGTGAGAGCGAGCGTGAAACCAATGTGCGAGCGGTGCAAGGTTATCCGCCGGCGCGGCGTGGTGCGTGTGATCTGCCCCAACCCCCGGCACAAGCAGAGGCAGGGATAGCATGGCGCGGATAGCGGGAGTAGACCTTCCTCGGGAGAAGAGGATCGAAGTCGGCCTCACTTACATCTACGGCGTGGGGCGTTCGACGGCGCGCAGGATCTGCCGCGAGACCAGCGTGGACCCGAACACCAAGGTCCGCGACCTGGCCGAGGGCGAGGTCGGCAACTTGAGAACGTACATAGACGCGAACGTCGAGGTCGAGGGCGACCTCAGGCGGGAGAACAACCAGAACATCCGGCGGCTCATGGACATAGGCTCGTACCGGGGCATCCGGCATCGCCGGGGTCTCCCTGTGCGCGGGCAGCGGACCAAGACCAACGCCCGCCAACGCAAGGGCCCGAAGCCGTCCATAGGCGGGAGGAAGAAGAGGTAGATGGGAAGGCAGAGACAGCAGCAACGCAGGGGAGGCGCCAGGGACGCGAGCCGTTCCAGGCGGCGGGTCCGCAGGAACGTCTCGACCGGCGTGGTCCACATCAAGAGCTCGTTCAACAACACCATCGTCAGCGTCTCCGACACCGAGGGCAAGGTTATCGCCTGGGAGTCGGCGGGCGCGCTTGGGTTCCGCGGGAGTCGCAAGAGTACGCCCTACGCCGCCCAGATGACGGCGGAGAGCTGCGCGAACAAGGCGATGGACCAGGGCGTTCGACGGGCGGATATCGAGGTCAAGGGTCACGGCTCGGGCCGCGATATGGCAGCTCGGACCTTCCAGTCCATGGGCATCGAGGTACTCTCCATCAAGGACGTGACCGGCCAGCCGCACAACGGCTGCCGGCCGCCCAAGAGAAGGAGGGGCTAGCTCTTATGGCGCGTTACACGGGACCGAAGGCTCGCAGGGACCGCAGGGCGGGGGTGATGCTCTCGTCCATGCGGAAGAACCCGCTGGAGAAGAAGCCATACCCGCCGGGCGAGCACGGCCGGGGAAGGCAGCGGCAGACGGAGTACGGGATGCGGCTGCTGGAGAAGCAGAAGGCCCGCTGGTACTACGGGGTCTCCGAGAAGCAGTTCCGCGGGGCGTACGACAAGGCGACCCGCATGCAGGGCGTCTCCGGCGAGAACCTCCTGCGGCTCATGGAGCTCAGGATGGACAACGTGGTGTACCGCATGGGCTTCGCGACCAGCCGCCCGATGGCGCGGCAACTCGTGGTCCACGGCCACTTCTACCTCAACGGCCGCAAGCACAACATCCCATCGGCCATCTTGCGGACGGGGGACGTGCTCACGGTCAAGGAGAAGAGCCGGAGCCTGGCGCCCATACAGGATGCCGTGGAGAACGTGGTGGCCGTGCCAGCGTGGCTGGAGGCCGACCACGACAACTTCACCGGGCGTTTGCTGCACTCCCCCGAGCGCGAAGAGATAGACACGCCGGTCGAGGAGCAGCTCATAATCGAGTTCTACAGCCGGTAGACAAAACCCATATTATTTTGAGCAGGTGGTAAGTTTGACGATGCTGGACATAGCTCCACCCCGTTTCAGGGTGGAAGAAGAAGACGAGCGGCGTGCGATCTTTGTGGCGGAGCCGCTGCCGAGGGGCCTGGGGCACACTCTGGGCAACTCCCTGCGGCGCGTGATGCTCTCAGGGCTCACGGGGGCTGCGGTCACCAAGATCCGGATAGACGGTGTCTCGCACGAGTTCTCGACGGTCCCGGGCGTGAGGGAAGACGTGGTGGATATCATCCTCAACGTCAAGAACCTCAAGTTCAAGCTGGAGCGGGACGAGCCGATGGAGCTCGTGCTCGCCAAGGACGGCCCCGGCGAGGCGACCGCCGCCGACATAGACATCAAGGCCGACGCCGAGGTCGTGGACGAGGGCGCCTACATAGCCAGCGTCTCCGACGGCGGACATCTGGATCTCCGCCTGACGGTCGAGAAGGGCCAAGGCTACGTGCGGGCCGAGCAGAACAAGAGCGACGCCGACCCCATCGGGGTGATCGCGGTTGACTCCCTGTTCTCGCCCGTGCAGCGCGTGAACTACTCCGTGACCGAGACGCGGGCCGGCGCCCGCACCGACCTGGATTCCCTGCGGATGGAGGTCTTCACCGACGGCCGCATAGAGCCGCGGGAGGCGTTGCAGGAGGCTTCGCATCAGCTCACCGACATCCTGGGCCTCTTCACGGATG
>JACCTS010000563.1 GCA_013812245.1 Rubrobacter sp. | reverse complement strand
ACGTCGAAGGTCTGGCGGAGCTGCTCGACGACCCGCTCTATCATCTGAACCTGCTCCGGTTCAACTGGACGGATACGGGCTTCTCTGCGACTTCGAAGCGGAGGGCGAGGGAGTTCCTTCACGAAGCCCGCGAGCTCGGCCTCTCGGCGACGCTCCGGCCCAGCCGGGGCCAGGACATAGACGCAGCCTGTGGCCAACTCGCGGCCAAGGATCTCAGGGGTCGTCCGGCGATACCCATGATCGGGGCTTGAAAGACGAGCCTTCAGAGCGGCTCGATCCGCGCGCTCGGACCCTCTGGCGGATAGTGGGCGCCCTCAACGCCCTTCCGCTAGTGGTCGCCGGTGTGGCTGGAAGCTGGGCTTTGTTGAGGCTGGTGGATGCCTCTTTCTTCACCGGGGTTCTGCCCGCCTTGGCCGGGGTGGTATTGCTCCTGCTGATGGTCGTGGTGGCGCCCACCTTGCGGTGGCGGCGGTGGCGCTACGAGATCCGGGAGGACGAGGTGGACCTTCAGCGCGGGATCTTGTGGATCGCCCGGACCCTTGTACCGCTTGCCCGCATCCAGCACGTCGACACCCGCAGCGGCCCTTTGCAGCGCCGGTTCGGGCTGGCTACGGTCATTTTCTACACGGCGGCGGGTGCGAACCAGATCCCCGAGCTCTCCGCTCCGATAGCTGCCAAGGTGCGCGACCGCATCGCCGAGCTGACCCGGTTCCAGGATGAACTCTGACACGGGGAATTCGGGCGGAGACCCGAGCGAAAGTCTGGATCACGACCCACTCGAGAGCCGGATAGAAGCCCCCACGCACCGGCTGCACCCGGCGGCCATGCTTATCGGGGCGCTGAGGAACGTCCGGCGGTGGGTGAGCGCGCTCGTCCTACCCGGTGGCGCCTTGCTGGTGAGCCAGGGCTTCGGGGCACGGACCATCTTCCTCGCCATTGTCGGGTTGATCGCCGTGGCGGCGCTCGCAGCGGTGTGGGGTTTCCTCTCGTGGCGGGCTACGATCTATGGGGTGTCGGGCGGCGCGTTCCACCTGCGGCAGGGTGTGATCCAGAAGAGCGAGCGGACGATACCCCTAGATCACGTCCAGTCCGTGGATACCGTGCAAGGGATCGTCCAGCGTCTCTTTGGCGTCGTCGAGGTGCGTGTCGAGACGGCGGGCGGAGGAACGAACGAGCCCGACGCTTCCCTATCCGCCCTCAGCCGCGCCGCCGCCGGAACCTTGCGGCGCGAGATCGAAAACTCCCGCCGCGAGCCTGCTGGCGGGGAAGAAGAGGAATCCGGCCCCGTCGTGGTCCGGCATCTCACGACGCGGGAGCTCCTGATCGCGGGCGCGACGAGCGGCCAGATCGGGGTTGCCATCTCCCTGGTCGCCGTGGTCTCGCAGGTCTTCGACGAATTCTTCTCGCAGGAGTTCGTGGAGCGCGTGGTGACTACCTTCGCCCCGCGTTCGGTGACGGCCTTGCTGCTCCTGGTAGCGGCGGCCGGGCTTCTTGCCTGGATGCTCGCCATCGGAGGAACGGTCCTGGCCCACGCGGGCTTCACGCTCGCGCGCGACGGGGACTACCTGTATATCCGGCGCGGTCTCCTGGAGCGCCGCGAGGCGGCCATACCTCTCTCACGCATCCAGGCCGTCAGGGTGGTGGAGGGCATCTTACGCCAGCCTTTCGGCCTGGCGGCCCTCCGCGTCGAGAGCGCCGGCTACGGCGAGAACGCCGGGGTTTCCACCATCCTCTTTCCGCTGCTGCCCCGGCGGGAAGTGGACAGGTTCCTACGCGCCGCAGCCCCCGAGTTCGCCGGGGAGCCCGCGCTGGAGCCTCTGCCTTCCCGAGCGCTCCGGCGCTATGTGTTCCGGGCTGTTCTGGTCGCGGCGCCTTTCGTGGTGGCGGGTGCTGCGGTCTCGACCTTCGGCTTCTATGCCGGACTGCCGATCCCTGGCTGCGGTCCCGGGGATTGCGATCCCGGCGTGGTCCCACTGTTCGCGTTCGAGGTTCCCTTCGGCGTCCTTTTGTCTCCGTTGCTGTTTGTGCCGGCCGCGCTCTATGGCTGGCTTCAGTTCCGGGATGCGGGCTGGGCGCTCTCCGGGGATCGGCTGTTTGCGCGTTCGCGGGTTCTGTCGCGCACCACCACCGTCGCTCCCCGGAGGCGGCTCCAGTCCCGCGGCGTCGTCAGCAGCCCCTTCCAACGGCGGTTGCGGCTGGCGACCTTGCAGGCCCGGGTCGCGTCCGGCGGGGGCGGGGCGGAGATCCAGGTCGTGGACCTCGGCTCGAACACCGCCGGGACGCTGGCGAAGAGACTGGGTCCCGGCTCGTCTTCCTAGCCCGCCCCTATCCAGGCCTCTCCCGCGACGCTCGTGAAGGGTGGTCCCCCCCGCGATGGGACCTCTATCGGCGGGCGAGAGTCCGGCGCGAACCCCGAGAACCTGTGACCTGGAGCTTCCCGTCCAGGCATTTTGTCAGAACGAGCGCATCACCGCCCACGGAAGCTATCAGCTCTCGGCTATCGCAAGGCAATAGCTGACCGCTGACATGCTGACGGGCTGAACAGCGCGCATTGCGGAAGGTTCCTTCCGCAATGCGCTTTAGTGACAGCTATCCGTGCCCGAGTCGGTGAAGGTCTTGCCCGCCACGTGGACGAACTTCCAGGCGTAGGAGCCGGGTCTCAGGCGGAGCCGGAGCACGCCGGGCGTCTTGTCGTTGCGGACCTGGCTGTTGGCGGGCCTCGGATTGAACGGGCCTTCGGGAGGCTTCCCGCCGGTCCCTACGACGAACTCACGGATACCCCTCGCCTCGTTCTTTCGGCCGCCAGGGGTCTGCGGCGCGAACCGTTCGTAGCTGTGGGCGTGCCCCGAGAGAATGACATCGGCGTCTCGGTTGTACAAGATCTCCCAGAACGGCTTGACCGACCCGGTGGAGGCGTTGGAGGCGAACAGCGGGTGATGCCAGTACGCCAGGGTACACCTCGACCGGTTGTTATCTAGGTTCTTGCGGAGCCACTCCGCCTGCTGGGAGCCCGGGCCGCAGCTCACCTTGCCGCAGTTGCTGTTGAGCACCACGACGTGCCAGGTCCCCTTGTCGTAAGCGTAGTAGCCCCTGCGCGGTTTCCCGGCGCGGGCGCCGAAGTAGTCGTAGTAAGGCCGCGCTCCGAGGGTGTAGTAATCGTGGTTGCCGGCCGCGGGCCTTGTGCGCTGTTTATATTTGCCCCAGGTGGGGTCGTAGCAGTTCTTGAACTCGGAACGGGTGCCTGTGTGGTAGACGTTGTCCCCCAGGGTGAAGACGGTGCCCCGGATGTTTCCGAGGAGATTCGCCGT
>JACCTS010000193.1 GCA_013812245.1 Rubrobacter sp. | reverse complement strand
CCCAATAGGCTGCTCGAGCGATGGCCACTGCTTGGCGTTGCCCACCAGACATACGCCCAATCTCGTCGGTCGTCAGACCAGGAATGCGGATGTGCAAGCTCTCGACACCATCGCGTGCTCGATGACGCATATCATCAAGTTGCATAATTTTTAGGGGGCTCAGGAGACCGCTTACGGTTCGTTCCCTTCCCAGAAAGAAGTTCGCCGGGACTCCAAGAGAGTCCACAAGCGCGAGGTCCTGATAAACCGTCTCGATCCCGAGCCCCCTCGCCTCAGCTGGGGAGGAAAAGGAGACCGCGCGGCCTTCCACATACAGCTTGCCTTCCGTAGGGGGATGCACGCCGGAGATCGTTTTGATAAGAGTCGATTTGCCGGCCCCGTTGTCCCCGACGAGGCCGACTACCTAGCCTACATGAATCTCGAGTGAAACATCTTCCAAAGCAATGATTCCTCCGAATCGTTTTGTTACCCCCTCAACCCGCAATACGGGCAGCTTACGCGGCACCGACCCCTCCCTCTGTGCGCCTTCTGCATGTGTTCTCCATTCCTCCTACCGGATCGTTGCGCGAACCCAGAGCTTGACGACCAACATGTGAGGGCAGACCTAATACTCGAGTAATTTTCTCGCGCGTCGTTAGACGACCATCCAGTCGGGCGGAGTGGCATGTATAAAGCCTGACACGCCTTCTCGTAGTTTGGAAGAGCCCTTGAAACATCTCGGCTGGAATGCCGAGGTTCGGAAGCCCCACCTCGCGAAGTTCGACCTTCATGTGACACCACTTGCCCTCGGAGCAGCTCTTTCAGGCAGGTGACCCAACAGGTGGAGCACAAGGTCAATCACGTATACGATGTTTTCGGCGCTGCCGTCGTTTGGTGTGTCATCGAAGCGGTGCAGAATCTGCCAATCATTGAACGTGAGGTGAGCCGCAGGGATGCCTGCTTCATAAAAGGGAGCATGATCACTCCCGGGTAGCGGAGGGAACCGCGTCACACACCTGATCCCATTCCTCCTACCGTGTGAATCGACCAACCGCTTGACGTTCCATTCGAAGGATTCGGGACCGACGGACACCTCCAATAGGCGGCCCCGTCCTATTCCGTCGACGTTGAGAACAAAGGCGACCCTAGCGAGCTCCTTGGGGTTGAGGTCTTCAACGAAAGCCCTCGATCCTGCGAGGTGCCACTCCTCACCTGAGAAAAAGATTAAGCGAAGTGGTCGGGCCAGAGGATGCTCAACTAGTGCCTCTGCCAGCGCCAGGAGTGCCACCACGCCGCTTGCGTTGTCGTACGCCCCTGGGGTCGTCCACACCGTATCGTAGTGAGCACAGACTATCGCCTCATCCTCACTTTTTCGGTCAAGCCCAGGGATTTCCGCGATTAGGTTGTGACCCACAATGGGGCCTTGTCGCCGGCTTGAGAAGTCCAGACGAACCGACACCTCTTCACCGGCCTCCAGCCATGCTCCCAGTAGCCTTCCATCCTGTGGGGTGCATTTATTCGGTTCAGGCCGTTGACCAGCGCTTTCTCCTTGTCGCCGAGGAACGGCGACAAGTTCCCGCGGCCCTTCAGAACATCCCCCGGCATTCTCAGAGGCGGCTATGCCTGTTCTCGAAGCCTCAACCAGAGCCTGAGTGTTTCAAGGGTCGCTGTCAGATCGGACCTCTTGTCTATCAAGTGATCGCTGCAACTACGTATTGCCGCTGCGCAAATGAGCAGCTCAGACGGGGTAACCGGATAAATGCACCCTTCACCTTGTTTGGATCGCGGTTCTGCCGGAACCTCGAACAGATTTCGAATTGGCGCAGTCGTGAACTGGAGCGCACGTTGGGACGTCTCATCATCAATGCGTTCGTCCCCACAGCGTTCGACCGGGCGCGTGTACAGCTGATGCTCAGCGGCCTGCACCGTGCTCGTACCGATGCGCGCCTTCGCGCTCGCTAACCATCCGCCGTAGATCTCGCCATCCAGGGTTCTTCGACTCCGTCATGGTCGAGCGGACCCTCAACTCGGATCGTCCCCAACCTGCTATTCGTAAAGTCGATGCTCAGCGTCGAGGAGTCAGATTATTTCGGGAGCCAGCCTCTCAGCGAGAGATCGGAGAACCTTAAGTTGTATCTGAGGAGACCTCTTGAGGAGACTTCGGAACGCTTGGTCGGTCAGGACAAGAGCGCGCACAGGGCTGGTAGTAGTGACGGTGGCAGTCCGCGGGACATCCAAGACCAGTGCGATCTCCCCGAAGCAGTCCGCCCTCCCGAGGGGTGGCAACCTGCGCCCCTTCCGACTTACATCGACGGTGCCTTCGACCAAGACGAGTGCCTCGCGCCCACGCTCCCCTTCTTTGATAAGAGTCTTACCCTCTGGGAAGTCGAGTTCGTCGGCCATCGAGGCGATCTCCGCCAGCTCGCGCTTCGAGCAACTCGAGAACAGCGGCACGCTCCGAATCAGCTCGATTTTGGCGTTCTTGCGTAGCGGCATTCGCGTATCCTAGTAGGGCAGCGTGTGTCCAGGTGACGTTACGCGAACGGGGGTACCCCTCAGCGCGAGCGGACCAGATGATGACCGGCATGGGTCGACGAATGACATTTTCCCCGCCGGGGACCGCGTAAAGGGTGCGAAAATGCAGTCGCCCCGTCTGAGCTGCCCATTCGCGTCGCGGGCGTTCTTCCGCTGGCTCACCTAGGCTCTCGGTTTTCGCCCGTCGAGCAGGAGGTGGCCAGCTGATCTCGCTCGCCTATCTGATCTGTCGCTCTCTGTTCCGACTGTTCGTCTCCGCAGTGAGGCGAATCGACGACAAGGATGTCGAGATCGTCGTCCTCCGTCAGCAGCTCGAGGTCCTACACCGACAAGGCAGACCGCGGTTTCGCACCCAGGACAGGATGCTGCTGGCAGCCCTGAGCCGCTTGCTTCCGCGCCGGCGCTGGCCGTCTTTCCTAGTGCGACCCGACACCCTCATGAGATGGCATCGCCAGCTCGTGACCGCAAAGGCCCGACGGTGGGGGAGAAGAAGCCCGGGAAGGCCTCCGACTGCACCCAAACTCAAGGAGCTCGTGATTCGCCTCGCCAGAGAAACCCACGGTGGGGATACATGCGGATTCGAGGCGAGCTCCTGAAGCTCGGCCGCGACCTTCCCGTCACGACGATTCGCGACACCCTCAGGAGAGCGGGTGTTGGGCCGAGCCCGCGCCGAGAGTCCAAGCTGGACGGAGTTCCTGCGCGCCCAGGCGGCAACCGTTGTGGCCTGCGACTTGTTCACCGCCTACACGCTGTGGGGCCGGATCGTATATGTCTTGTTCTTCATCGAGCTTTCGACCCGTCGGGTCCATCTGGCAGGCTGCACCACCAACCCCGACTCGGCCTGGGTCGCCCAGCAGGCCCGCAACCTGTGCTTCACGCTCGATCAGCGAACGGAGCCTCTTCGCTTCCTCATCCACGACCGAGATTCAAGGTTCTCCGGAGCCTTCGACGAGGTCTTCTCAACGGAAGGCATCGAGATCGTCGAGACGCCGACGGAGCCAACGCGGTCGCGGAGATCAGGACCGTGCGAGCCGAATGCCTCGACTGGCTGTTGATCGCGGGCGATCGCCACCTCCACCGGGTGCTGCGTACCTACGCCAATCACTACAACCAGCAGAGGCCGCATCGAGGGCTCGACCTGAAGGCTCCCGAGATCGCACCCACGAGGTCACCCGAGGCCTCGCGTTGCTCGAGTATCCGTCGCGATCGTCTGGGTGGTCTCATCCATGAATACCGAGTGGCAGCATGACCAGGCACGATGCCTTTTCCGCCCCCTTCAGCTATTACGTCGAGAATCACGAGAGCAATGACTGGGTAAGACTCGTCAAACCTTATGCTCTCGCGTCATCGTCCGCATCGGAGCCTCGCTCTGCGAGAGCCCCATCCAAACTGGCCCCCGGAGGCGCTCAGTCCGCTGCAGCAGGGGAGCGTCGGTCGGGCGGATCGACTCGGCGGCTTCTGCATGAGTACTACCGGGGAAGCGCCGTTGGAATCCGATCTTTGAACCTACCCCGCAACGGTCGATAGGCTGGTGGAATGAGATCGGAGCAGGTGAACCGGGCGTGAAGATCGGGGCGGCACTGTCGATCAACCCAGAGGCACGCAGCGCTGCCGCGGAGGCGACCGTGGAGGCGGCGCACCGCCTCGGCGAGAGAGAACCGAACCTGGCCATTGTGTTTGCGTCTGCTCACTTCGCGCAACAAGCAGAGGCAATAGTCGACGCAGTTCACGAGGCAGCGACCCCCCAAGCCCTGGCGGGATGCGTGGCCGAGGGAGTGGTGGGAACCGGCAAGGAGGTCGAGTCGCAGCCGGCCGTCTCGGTGTGGCTCGCGAGCGTTGAGACAGAGGTTCGCACCTTTCACTGCCAGTACAGTCAAACCAATGGCGACGCGGCCTTTTCCGGCTGGCCCGAAAATCCGGTCGGGGCATACTTGTTGATCGCTGACCCGTTCAGCTTCCCCGCCGACCTGCTGCTGAAGTCCATGAACGAGCGCGCGCCGGCCTCGCCCTTCATCGCGGGGGGAGTGGCGAGTGGAGGCAGGAGCCCGGGCGAGACGCGGCTGTTCATGG
>JACCTS010000549.1 GCA_013812245.1 Rubrobacter sp. | reverse complement strand
GGGGTCTTCGGACTCGTGGCGGGGAGCTTCGCGTTGTACGGGCGACCGGCGGAGTATGTGGTCAACAGCCGGGATCCCGGCGTGTACACGCTGTTCGCCCAGAAGCTTGCCCGGACGGAGGCGCTCTTGCACCACGATCCTCTGGTGCGGGCGGTGACTGGCTTCCATCCCTTCCTCGAAGCGAAGAAGTATCCAGGTTTCTACATCGAGGCGAATGCCCTGATCGTACCGCAGTTCTTCCCCGGTCCCATCGCCCTCATGGGGTTCGGGGATCTCGTGGGCGGAGTCTGGGGCGGCCTGTTCGTCGCGCCCGTGATCGGGGCGCTCTCCGTAGGGATGGCTTTCGTGCTGGGACGGGAAGTCTTCGGACGGTGGGCTGGTCTGCTGGGGGCGGCGCTCCTCGCAGTCGGGTACACGCAGGTCTGGTGGTCGCGGCAGCCATCCAGTGAGATCCTCACGCAGTTCTTCGTCCTCGCCGGGCTCTGGCTCGCCGTTCGCTTTGCGAAGGGAGCTGACCCTCTAACCGGTGTCCTTGCCGGCCTGACCCTCGGGGGAGTGATGCTCATGCGCCCCGACGGTTTCCTCGCCGCCATCGCCTTGCCGCTGCTCTTCGCGTACGATCTCCTCCTCAAGCGTCCCGCCGTGCGGTGGCTCTATCCCGGCGTTCCGCTCGCGCTCTTCGCCGGTGCCTCGCTGCTCTATCTGAACACCGTCGGCGGACGATACCTCTACGTCATCTACAGCGAGCACGGCCTCAACCGTTTCCTCGGGCTGTTGCCGTATCTTCTCGGGATCGTCGCCCTGGCTGCCAGCGGTTTCCTGCTCATCCGTAGTCGTCGGGGCGAACGATTGAGGTGTTGGATGGAGACCCACGAACGAAAATTCGCGCTGGCCGGAGCGATGTGCGTGGCCGGGGCCGCCCTCTGGGCATATTTCGTACTCCCGGTGCCGTGGGAGAGCCTGCCGGAAGACTCGCGGGGCTTCAACGACTACCGGACCCAGGTTCTGGTTCGCATGGTGTGGTTCACGACGCCTGCCGTGGCGGTGCTGGGGCTCGCCGGATTCCTGAACGCTGCCCGCCGGCTCGATGCGCCGAAGGCGATCCTGCTCGGGACGTTTCTGGCTTCCGGGGTTCTGTACGTCGCGGTCCCCAACGTCGCCCCGGATCTCCCATGGGCCACCCGGCGGTTCGTGCCCGCCGTCTTCCCGATCCTGTGCCTGCTGGCGGGTTACGCGACCATCGAGGTGGGCGGGTACTTTGGACGACTCTGGAATCGCCGCGCCGGAGCAGCCATTACCGGGGTCCTGGCGGCGGTGGCCCTCGGATGGACCGTGCAGACCATGCTGCCCATCGCCGGGGTGCGAGAGTATCAGGGGGCGGTCGGGGCGTTCGGGCGTATCGAAGCGAAGATCCCCAAAGCGGACGTGGTGTTCGTGGAGAGCCCTGACGGTTTCGATATCACCGCCTCCACCTTCGAGTATTTGTATGGTCGCGCCGTGCTTCCCTACGATCAGGGTCGATTCGTCGAGGAAGTGGATGAACTCAAGGAGGCGGGGCTCTTGCGGGACGCCGTGTACGTAACCACGAACGGTGGGCCGACGCCGTTGCTCTCGGAGGTGGATTTCCGGCAGGTCGGCTCTGTGAGCCTGGATCTCCCGCGTCTCGCTCCCACGGAAGGTGATAAAAGCGAGCTATCCGCCGAACCGGACCCCATGCGTCTGAATTACCGCATCTTCGAGGTAGAGCGCGAACACTAGCGAGCATGGTAGAAGCGGCTGATCCAGGTGCGACTGGTCACACGAGATCCCGGACGTCAGATTCTCTCGAACAATCTTTCGCCGACGTAGCCGCCTTCCCTGGCGCCGGGCGGAATCGCGAAGAGGGCGCTTGCGGTGTGCCGGATGTACTCGTTCAGGCGGTCGTGCGCGGCCAGCCTCTGTTGTAGCGGCACGAACTGCCTGTGCGGATCTCGCTGGAAAGCTATAAAGAAGAGGCCAGCGTCGAGTTGCCCGCGCTCGGCATCGAAGCCGTCGGTGAAAGAGTAGCCGCGGCGCAGAATCCTCTCCTCGCTGTTCTGGCGAGCCAGCCGGACGTGGGCGTCCTCGGCTATCAGGGGCTCTCCGTTCTCGCCTTGCGCTTCAAGGTTCACGGGATCGAACTCGTTATCTCTGCCGATAGGGGCGCCGCTGTATTTGTGACGTCCGATGCTGGTCTCCTGCTCGGCGAGCGAGACGCGGTCCCAGACCTCGATGAGCATTCGTATGCGGCGTGCCACGAGGTACGTGCCACCCGCCATCCATGACGGTCCTTCACCATCCGGAACCCACACGAAGCGATCCATGAGATCCCTGTCCTCTGCCTTTATGTTGTTCGTGCCGTCCTTGAGGCCCATGAGGTTACGGGGCGTGGACTGGGCCTTGCTGGTGCTGGCCGTGCGCCCGAAGCCGAGCTGGCTCCAGCGCAC
>JACCTS010000133.1 GCA_013812245.1 Rubrobacter sp. | reverse complement strand
TGGCATCGAGTATGGGCGCGTTCTGCAGCGTCGAGACGTCGCCAAGCTCCTGGCCTGTGGCGACATCCCGCAGCAGGCGGCGCATGATCTTGCCCGACCGGGTCTTGGGCAGATCGTCGGTGAAGATAATCGAGTGCGGCCGGGCCAGCTTCCCGATCACCTTGGCCACGTGCTCACGCAACTCCTGCATCAGGGCATCATCACCTTCCACACCGCTCTTCACAGTGCAGAAAGCCACGATCGTCTCGCCCTCTTTGGGGTCGACGCGTCCAACCACAGCGGCTTCCGCGACGTCGGGGTGATCAACCAATGCCGACTCGACCTCATAGGTGGAGATACGGTGGCCGGCGATGTTCATGACGTCGTCCACGCGACCCAGAAGCCAGTAGTAGCCGTCGTCGTCCAACTTGGCGCCGTCTCCACAAAAGTACACGTCGTTGCCGAAGCGCTCGAAGTAGTTCTCTACATAGCGCTCGGCGTCGTTGAAGATCGTCCTGAACATGGCGGGAACGGGACGTTTCAGCACTAGATAACCGCCTCCGCCGGGGCCCACGGGCTCGCCTGACTCGTCGACGACATCGGCGAAGGAGCCGGGGAACGGCTTTGTAGCCGATCCTGGCTTGAGTGTGGTGAGCCCAGGCAACGCCGAAATCACAATCTGCCCGGTCTCTGTCTGCCACCAGGTGTCCACAACGGGGGTCTTGCCGCCCCCGATGAACTCCTGATACCAGATCCACGCCTCGGGGTTGATAGGCTCACCCACGCTTCCCAGCACCCGCAGGGAGGAGAGGTCGTGCTTGTTTGGATAGTCGACACCCCACTTCATACAGGAACGGATCGCGGTCGGCGCGGTGTAGAGAATCGTGGCCTGGTGGTCTTCGATGATCGACCACCATCTGTCTTTGTCGGGATGGTCCGGCGCGCCCTCATACAAGATCGACGTGCATCCATTGACGAGAGGTCCGTAGACGATGTAGGAGTGTCCCGTCACCCAGCCGATGTCCGCGGCGCACCAGTAGACATCGCTTTCGGGCTTGATGTCGAAGATGTAGTGGTGGGTGGAAGCAACCCCAGTGAGGTAGCCGCCGGTTGTGTGGACGATACCCTTTGGTTTTCCTGTGGTGCCCGACGTGTAGAGGATGTACAGGATGTCTTCGGCATCCATCGGCTCCGCTGGGCACTCCGCAGACGCCGCCTGGACGATCTCGGAATACACGACGTCGCGCCCTTCGACCATGTTCACGTCTTCATTCGTGCGCTGGACGACGACGACCTTCTCGATGGACTCCGTGCTTTCGAGCGCCTCGTCGGCGTTGGCCTTCAGCGGGACGATATTGCCTTTTCGGTAGCCGCCGTCGGCGGTGATGAGCACTTTGCACTCGGCGTCGTTGATGCGGTCTCGTAGCGACTCAGCCGAGAACCCACCGAAGACGACTGAGTGCACCGCGCCGATCCGGGCACAGGCCAGCATAGCTGCAGGAAGCTCGGGGATCATGGGCATGTAGATCGCGACACGGTCACCTTTGGCGACACCCAGTTCCTTGAGAGCGTTGGCGAGGCGGCAGACCTCCTCGTACAGCTCCCGGTAGGTGACAGCGCGCGTCTCGCCGGGCTCGCCGACCCAATGGTAGGCAACCCTGTCTCCATGTGATTCGAGGTGCCGGTCGAGGCAGTTGTAGGAAGCGTTCAACTTGCCGCCCACGAACCACTTGTGCCACGGCGGATCCTGCTCGAGCACGGTGTCCCAGCGCTCGAACCAATCGAGCCGTTCCGCCTGAGACTCCCACCACCCTTCGGGATCCTTCTCGGCCTTCTCGTAGATGGCCGGGTCGCTTGCATTGGCTTGCTCCGTGAACTCCTGCGGAGGCTCGAATGTCCGCCGCTCCTGAAGCAGAGCGTCGATCGTCTTTTCGACTTCCTTTTCAGGCATCAGGACCCTCCCATGTCGACCAGACCACTGAGCGTACTGCCACAATGGGGACGTGGGAAAACTGGAGGAGCGCCTTCGCACCAGCGCCAAGCGCACGAGCGTCGTTGCCGTCAGGGGTGAACGGGCAACGACCAGAAGCGATCACGTGGCCGGCGAAGAGCCGATGGAGATCCGCGCCGGCGCCGCCGGCCAGGAGCCGGTCCCGGTGGCGGTCACCATGCGCACGCCGGGCAACGACTTCGAGCTCGCCGTGGGCTTCCTTTTCACGGAGGGCTTGATAGCGCCACCCGACATCGTCAAGGTCAGCTATTGCGACGCGCTCGACGTCACCCAGGAGTTCAACGTCGTCACGGTCCGCCTGGCCACCCCCTTCGACCCCGATCAGGTGAAGCGCAACTTCTATGCGACGTCGAGTTGTGGGATATGCGGGAAAGCGTCCCTTGACCATGTCGCGTTGGAGTGTCCGGCCATCCCCGCAGGGCCGCAGGTGCAACGCTCGGTGATAACAAGCTTGCCCCACAAGCTGCGTGAGGGCCAGAAGACCTTCACCCGGACCGGAGGCCTCCACGCTTCGGGTTTCTTCGACGCAGCGGGTGCGCCTGCCGGCCTGCGCGAGGACGTGGGACGCCACAACGCGCTGGACAAGCTGATCGGCAAGATGCTGCTCGCCGGCGACTTCAACTTCTCGGAGCAGATCCTGATGGTTTCCGGGCGCGCCGGCTTCGAGATCATCCAGAAGGCCGCAATGGCAGGGGTTCCCGTGATCTGCGCGGTGTCTGCCCCTTCGAGCCTGGCGGTGGAGGCAGCCGAACGATTGGGCATCACGCTCGTGGGCTTCCTGCGCGGCGACAATTTCAATATCTACGCCCATCCCGAACGCATCGACACAACCTTCTAAGGGGTCTGCGCTAGGGCGCGTCGTGCTCGGTGTCCCCGGCCAGCAGCTGCAGTGCATGCGGGATCAGGGGCAGCACCGCCTCGAGGCTTTCCTCCATGCCCTTGGGGCTCCCCGGCAGGTTGACGATGAGGGTCCGGCGGGCCGCCCCGGCAACGGCGCGCGACAGCGCGGCGAGCGGCGTCTTCTGGAGCCCCGCGGCACGCATTACCTCCGCCAACCCTGCAGCCGGGCGGTCGATCACAGCCTGTGTCGCCTCGGGCGTTACGTCGCGCGGACCGAAACCCGTCCCGCCGGTGGTTATCACCAGTGGTATCTCCCGGTCAACGAAGCCGCGCAGCGCCTCCTCTATCGCTCCTTTGTCGTCGGGGACGACGGAGCGCTCGATGACCTCGAAATCGTGATCCGAAAGCAGCCTGTGGGCGGCGTCACCCGACCTGTCCTCTCGAGCGCCCCGCGTCACTCCATCGCTGACGGTCACAACTGCGGCCTTGAAGAGCATCACCCCTCCTTTTCCTTGGTCGAGAAGCCGGTCTCTGTAGGGGGACTGTCGCTGGCCAGGGCCTAGGTGGCGCGTGCGGAGATGAGATTGCGTCTCAAGCGTTCGTGCTGTGGGCACTATACGTCGATCGACTGCGCAGATCTCATCCTAGAATCTTTGGAACGCTCACCACGGCCCAGATTGCCCTGGTACCAAGAAGACCATGCTGCCTTAAGGGTCCTCGATCGACAAAGCAGGGCCGGCTAGCTTTAGGGCTGAGGGCAGTTCGAGTTGTTGTCCGAGATGTCGTCACCAGCATCCAATACGACTTCGAACTCACCGCAACCTTTTCACTCGATACCTGCCCTCCTGTCCCTGGCCTTGCAATTCCCTCATCGCTTACTCAGGATTGATTCAATATCAGCCAAACCAGAGAGACAAGCAGCCACTGCCGTGGAAGAAAGTGCCACTAACCCATCTCCCGGACTTCGGGCTTGCATAAGTGTGATAACTGGTTTTAGGAGTGCCTTAATGCGGGCTTGTTAACATCGGATAGTCGGGAAAGCTCTTGGAAGAACAAGGCGAATCAACATTCAAGGCCTTTTACTACGCTGAATATGTGCGGGTCTTCAGGGCGACCTACTTGTTCTCGGGCGACCGGGAAGTTGCCTTCGATGCCACCCAGGAGGCTTTCAAGGATGCGCTGGTGAGATGGCGGTCACTTGAGGAGACAACTTGGGTGGGGGCATGGGTAATGACTGTCGCAATGAACAGATGCCGACGGCAGTGGCGTCAGAGAAAGAGAGAGCAGACTGCTCTCAGAAAGTCTGAATCCGGGAAAACATACAAGCTTGGACCCAGCCTCGGAGACTAGTGTCGACCTCATTGCGGCTCTACAACGGCTGCCGGCCAGACAGCGCCAAGCCACAATTCTATATTACATAGCAGATCTGCCCATTCCCGTGGTAGCGGAACGGATGGGTCTCCACGAAGGGTCCGTCAAGGCACACCTTGCTCAAGCCCGTAAGCGACTTCGAAACCTAATGGAGGTAAGACATGTCTGATGACCTACGACGCCTTTTCAATCGCGCATCGATCGACTTCGATACGCCCGCACCTGATTATCGAGACGTGCTCCAGGGCGGCCGTCGGCGGCTTTGGACAAGACGCCTGGGCGCAGTCACCTTCCTGGTCGCTCTTTTGGTTGGGGGAGGAACCCTCGTGACGGGCCTCCCTTGGACCAACGAGTCCACCTCCGGCGATTCAACACAACCGGCTGCGCAAACGACTACACAATACGTGCCTGATACAAGGGTCGCCAGTTTCGCGGTACGCGCAATTGCCGATGCGGGATTACTAGACCCTAAAGGCACCTTCAATGACTACAAGGGGGTGGAAGAAGCAACGGGCGGTTGGCAGGTCAACTTCGACGCCTTTGTGTGTGGATCCGCAACGTGCGAACCCAATTCGGATGGCGACACCCAATTGTCTGTGCAGGTGGAGAATGGCGTGCTCTCCATATACGACGCAACGGGCCCGTTGCCAGACGATGCTACGCAGCGACTTCTTGATTTCAAAGAAGAACCTACTCCAGAAGGCGTTGATCTGCAGTTCCCTTTCCTGCGCATATCTGATTCACTGGACGAGGGTGTCAGCGTTATCGCCTCGCCTGTCTGGACAGGCCCCATTCCTGCTCGGGCTGCCCTCCAGGTGGACTGCCGCCTCAACATCCTGAACGAGGGTGGTGCCGTTGTCTTCGATCGCCTACTCGATGAGCCCCTGCCACAAACCGAGGAACAGCGTGCGGGAACCAAGTACGTCTGGGGCCTTCCCGAAAGCCTTAGGGACGAGGCAGCCCAAGCGAGTGTTGTTTGCCAAACAACCCCGTCATGAGTCATCGCCTTCTCTGAGCGGACGTTTAGTAGGAGGGGGTCGGTACCGGCTGGGTTACTGGCCCAGCACCTTGCCCAGCGCCTCGAGGCTGGCGACGTTGTGGCCCGGAAGGAACACGTCGATGTGGGGGAGCGCAGCGGCCATGCCCCGGGCGAGAGGTTGATACAACGGGCTGCCCTTGAGCGGGTTGACCCAGATCACCCGCCACGCCAGGCGCCCGAGACGCGCCATCTGCGCCGCTAGGACATCCGGGTCGCCCCTGTCGAGTCCATCCGAGCACAGAACCACCACGGCGCGCCGAAGCGCCACATGCTGACCGTACTCATCGAGCAATCCGCGGAGCGACTCGCCTATGCGGGTGCCCCCGTCCCAGTCCTGGACCGTGGCGGCGACTTCTTGAAGAGCGGCATCGGGGTCTCTGGTCCCCAGCGCGCGCGTGACGCGGGTGAGACGCGTACCGAAGCAGAACACCTCGACCTTCTGCCCCGCCGCCATAGCGGCGAAGGCGAACTGCATGAGGGCGCGGGAGTACGCCGACATCGAGCCGGACACATCGAGCACCAGGACAAGGGGGCGGACCTTGCGGCGGCGATCCCTGTAGGCGCGCCTGAACGGCTCGCCCTGAGTCCTGAGGGATGATCGAAGCGTGCGCGGAAGATCGAACCGCCGCGCCTTTACAGAGGGCCGCAGTCTGCGCGCGGTCCTCAATGGAACGCTCAACTTGAGGTGGCGAATCAGCAGCGCCGCGTGATTGCGCTCTTCTTCGGTGAGGGTGTCGAACGATTTGTCCCTTAGCATCTCGGTCCCGCTTGCGACCATGCGGGTGTCCGCGTCGCCGGCAGCCTCGTCGGCTTCCGCAAAACCGGCGACGGCTCCTGCGTCGGTGCCTTCGATCGTTGTTTCATCTGCCGGCCGGTGGGTGCGGTCGAGCCAATCGAACAGCGACGACATGGTCTCGTCGAGCTCCGATCGGCCGAAGTACGCCCCGAAGGCGTTATCGAACAGCTCGGCATCCTCTGGCCGTGAAATCAGCGTGGCGCGCCCCGCCCAGTACAGACTCCTTCGATCCACGGGAGCGAGAACGCGGGTCGCGCTGCAGAAGTTGAGTATCCGGCCGGTGCCCACCGGTAGGCCGCGGGCGCGCAGCTCCCGGCCGAAGCCGACGAGGTGGGCGTAGTCATCCCCGGCCGGCATCGTCCTCCACGACGTCGTCAATGTGCCGGCGCACATACTCGAAGTCCTCATGGTCCTTGATGACCGCCCCGAGGGTCGCCTCTGCCGCTTCGTTGTCGAGATGCGGCGCGCCGAGGAAGGCCAGGCTGTTGGACCAGTCGATGGTTTCGGCGACGCCGGGGCGTTTGGCGACCTCCATGTTGCGAAGGCGCGCCACCGC
>JACCTS010000544.1 GCA_013812245.1 Rubrobacter sp. | reverse complement strand
GGCCTGGACCGCGCGCTTCTTCTCGGCCAGGGCTTTGTCAACAGCCTGGACCCGCTTCGCGCGCCGGTCCTCGAGCTCTTGCCTGCGCTCGGCAAGCTCGTTCCTGGCCTCCCGGACACGCTCGAACCGGTCCCGCTCCTGGCTCAAGAGCTTCACCCAGACATCGAGCCGGGCGGCGAAGTCGGAGAAGTCGTCGGTGTCTACGAGCACGTCTATAAAGGCCACGTTGCCGCTCTTGTAAACCTGGGATGCCCGGTCCTCCAGGCTCTTCTGCGCCTCGGAGAGATCCTCCTCAGCCACGTCGAGGTCTTTGGAAGCGTCCTCTATCTTCAGGTTGAGCCGGTTCATCTCGGAGATGGCCTGGCTGAACGCCGCGGAGGCCGTACTCTCCTCCACCCGGATCTCCATTAGACGGTCCTGGGCCTCGGCGATGTCCGCCTCCTTAGACCGTATGTCGTCTTCTGGGGCCGCACCCGCCGAGATCCCCGTCACAAGACTGAGCATGAAAACAACACTTAAGAACACGGTGAGACGCACCCTCCGAGGCATACGCACGGTCTCCTTACCGTCGCCTATATGACTTCTCAAAGGGGATCTTTGACAGAACCCCCCCTCCTAGACGACGCACTCTAGTGATGCCGACCTTTTCGCGCAATACCCCCAAACCCGCCAGAAAAGCACCCCTCCACAGGAAAGTGGCGTAAATAAAAGGAAACGCTGTTTCCCCGACGAAACTAAATTTTAATATAACTTAATACTTGTAATGATAGCGTAAGTCGGCTTTGCACCCGACTTACGGGCCACCACGAGAAATGGTGGTTCGTTCAGAGTCGGACTACTACCTGTAGCGTTCGGCTCTGAATTTGGTGCGACGCCGCGTCAGGCAGTGGGATGCCTAAAGGGGTTTACGTAGCGCGGCCAGGAGGAGGTTCGCGTTGGCGATGACGAAGGATATGGAGATGAACGGGAGTGCGGGCAGGGGGCGTTCGAGGATCAGGCCGCAAACCATGGCGAGGAGGGTGGCGGCGAGGCCGGCGGCGAGGGTGAGGGGATAGCGGAGGTTCAGGAGGCGGCTCGTGGCGGCGAACAGGGCGAGGAAGATGAAGTCGCTGACGCCAAGCGCGAACCCCGCCGGCTGGCCGAAGGTCGGGAAGATGAGGAGCAGGAAGTCGAGCGCCGGGGAGTCTTCGCGGACCAGGGCGCGGGTCGGGCCGGCGAACACGGAGAAGAGGTCGGAAGCGGTGGCGACGCCGGCGATCAGGAGCACTACGCCCACGGAGGTGACGTGCCGGGCGAGGGCGTAGGCGAGGGCGGCGGAGGCCAGGAGCCTGAAGGCGTCGGCGAGTAGCAGGGCCAGGAGCCGCAGGATCGCCGGTTCTTCCGTCAGAACCTCGGGGCGGCTGATGAACGCCGCCGGGAGGCCGAGCGCCACGGCTGAGGCGCCGAGAATCAGTATGGCCGGCGTCGGGAGATCCTCCCAAAGCGACAGAAGCCCGTGGAAGAGCAGGCCCACGGAGACGAGAACCAGGACGTAAGCCGAGACCTGGTGTGCCGGAGAGAAGCCCCCCTCCCCCACCGCCGGGAGCACGAGCGTCACGAGCGTGAGGGCCACGAAGCCGGACGTGATCCACAACGTGGCAGGGCGCTCTCTCACGTTCTAGGACCTGCCCGCGAGGTCGCGGAGCGCTAGGAAGGCTCTCCAGAAACGCTTCTTGGCTGCGTCGTCGTCGAGGGCCGGGGCGAGCGGCGGGAGGCGCAGGCCGATCGTGCCAGCCGTCCAGGTGAACAGTTCACCCTCCGCGGCGTCCGCGAACGGGCGCCGGGCGAGCGGGTGTTCAAGGGAATCCATCTCGCGTGAGGCGTCGGGACCGATGGCGACGAGGATCGAAGGCTCCGCGACGATCAGCATCTCCAGGAGCAGACCCGTCGAGGAAGGTACGACGTAGGCTTCACCGAGCCCCACGGAATCCAGGCTACGGCGCAGGGCGTCCGTGACGCGGGGGCCGGCCGGCGCATCTACGACGAGCATCACGCCGGAGGCCGGGTCTCCGAGCTGGGGCGCGTGACCTTCCTTACTCAGCTGGCGGGCTAGACGGGCGGCTTCGTCGGCCGTCTTGGCCCGGTGATCGTCGGCGGCGCTCGGCGGCTTCCCGCGCCCGCGCCCGCTAGCGCGCTCGATGTTTCCGGGTCGCGCGGCCAACGTGGAAAATGCGCTGGGTGGTGGTCACGAAGGCGCCGGCGGCGACCAGCGAGATGCCGACGGTGAGAAAGCCCGCCATCGCGCAGAGGGAGAGGATCAGGACCCGCCCCGCGCGCTCGAGGAGCCCGACTTCGCAACGGACACCGAGGCCCTCGGCCCGAGCGCGAGAGTAGGAGGTCAGCAGCGAGAAGGTCATCGCCACGCCGGAGATCAGGGCTCCGTAGGGGTGTCCCGTGGAGGCGTAGAAGAACAGGATGCCGACGAAGATCGCCGACTCCGAGAGCCGGTCCATCGTCGAGTCCAGGAACGCGCCGAAGTCGCTCATCTGGTCCGACTCGCGGGCGACCGCCCCGTCCAGGGCGTCGAAGAGCCCCGCCAAGAGCATCACGGCGCCAGCGACCTGCACCCGTCCCAGGCCGAAGAGGAAGGCCGAGGCGACCGCCAGGGTCCAGCCCAGATGGGTGAGCGTATCGGGACGGACCCGCATCGTGGAGAGCAGCCGAGCGAGGGGCTGGAGGAATTGCCGGAAGGCCTCCTTGTAGGAGAAAGGACGCCGGGGCTCGCGGTGCGGCAGGCTCAAACCCTATTCCTTCTCCGGGGATGGATCGGCGCCCACCCCGGCCCCCGCCGGGGCGTTCGCGGCGTCAGCATCAGCATCCGTGATCCCGGGCATGGCGAAGACGGGGGCGTCCCTCCAGCGTTCGAAGACGAGCGTGCCGCCCAGGTAGCGCAAAGAGGCCGAGATGATTGCGACCACGGGGACGGCGAACAGGGCCCCCACGATCCCGTACAGTGCGGTCGCCGAGAGCATGGCGAACATCACCCACAGCGGGTGTACGCCCACCGAGCCGCCCATGACCTTCGGCACCAGGAAATTGCCTTCGACCTGCTGCGCGACGAGGAAGAGCGCGGCGACGGCGAGTGCCTCGGCTGGTCCAGCCACCAGGGCGAGCACCACGGCGGGGATCGCGCCCAGGAACGCCCCAAGCACGGGGATGAGCTCCGTGATGCCGACCCACACCCCGATCAGCAGAGCGTAATTGACCAGGAGCTTGCTGGGGTCGAGAAACCCGGTGGGTGCCAACTTGCCCACCACGTAGGCGATGCTCCAGCCGATCACGCCCATGATCACGCACAAGAAAAGCTGCGCCCGAAGGTACTTGACCAGCGTTCCTTCTACTTCCGCGAAGAGTTCCAGTACCTGATCCCGCACCGTGCCAGGTATAGCGCCGAGCACCGCCCGCAAAATCCTCTCCCGGTCCAGCAGCAGATATATCGAGACGATGAGCATGAGGAGAAGGTTCAGGATGGTTCCGAAGACACCGAAAACCCCGCCGATGAACCCCAGAGCCGTGTTGAGGATCGTTCCCGCAGGGGGAACATTGTCCCGGACGAACTGGAGAAGAGCGTCTCGGGCCTCCTGGTCCAGTTGAGCCGGGATCTGATTCCCGACGTAGGGCAGCTCCCTGGCCCGTCCCACCAGCGAAGTTCCCGCGTTGACGATGACCTCCGGCCGGCTGGCGATAGTCCGCACCTGGTCCACGGCGGGGATGATCAGGACCAGAAGCGCGGCGATGACGGCCACGACCAGCACCGTGAACACCCCGAGCACCGCCACCGCCCTCGGGATGCGCCATCCTTCGAGCCTTCTCACAAGAGGGTTGAGAGCGTAGGCGAGGATCGCCGCCATGAGGAAGGTCACCAGCACGCCGCTTATCTGCGGGACAAAAGTTACGAGCAGGAGGGCGCCCACGGCGAGCAGGACGTACTGTAGATAGGTTGAGACGACCAGCTTCCTCGCGGGCATCCCGGCCTCCCGTTGCGGGGGATTTTACTGCCCACCAATATATCAGCCCGTGCGTTGCGAGGACGGGTCCCGAGCCTTTCGCCGGCCTTGTCGGAGCGTGGCCCCGATCTAGTTTACAGTCCCCGGACCCCTCTGTATAATCGCCCCCCAGTATGCAAGGGAGCAACCTGAGACGTGCCCAACATGTTGGGCATAGAAGAAAAATTGAATCCGCACCGCAGCGTTCACGCCGCGGTTCCTCCACGCTCCAGCAAGGCGGCGAGATCCCTCGCGATCCATCCGAGCGGCTGAAGGTCCGCAGGGCACGCGAGGAGGAACGTACATCCCTCTTCCGGCGGCGGCGGGCACTGGCGATCTGCGCGCTGCTACTGGGCGTGTTGGCGCTCGTCCTCGCGATGTTCGCACAGAGCTCGTCCGGGGCCGTGGAGAATGAGGTTCCGATAGACCCCAACGCAGCCAACCCGGACGCCGTGCTGGCCGAGGCCGGTGGGATCAGCATATCGACCCCCATAAGGCCGACGAGCCTGACCGGGATCGGCTACCACCCTGAAGGCGAAACCCTCATCGAGATGTCGCCCCGGGGGAAGGACCTGTCGGCCAACCCGCTCCTGGGGCTGTTCGAGATAGGCTCGACCACGGAGAAGATCCAGTACCATCTCATGGACCGGGCGGAGCGTTCGGGGCCCATGACAGGCGCCCTGGATGTCGGTGCGGAGGCGGGCGTTCCGGTCTACTCGCCCGTGTCCGGCGTGATCACCTCCATCCGTCCCGACCCCATGGTGGAGGGGGCGAACGTCGTTGAGATAAAACCCAACGGTAACCCCAACACCCATGTCTCCGTCTCCCTGCTACAAGATATAAGCCGCGGTACCGGTGTCGCCACGCCCGTGACGGCCGGGATGACGGAGCTAGGCACCGTCGCTGACTCCGCGGCGGTTCTGGACCCGCAACTCTCCTCGTACACGGACGACGCGGGCAACCACGTCACGGTCTCGGTCTCCGCGCTACCCTAGCTTCCGCTTCGGCAGTTTCCTGGAGACTCTCATCTCCCACGCCGGGCGTGTGTCATACTTGCGGGCATGATCCTGGGCCTCTTCGAAAGCTATCCCGCTCTCGCGGTGGCGGTGATTATGGGCTTCATCGCGGGCATCACCATCCACGAGGCAGCCCACGCCTGGTCGGCCTACATGCTGGGCGACGATACGGCCTACCGGGAGGGCCGGGTGACGCTCAACCCCGTCTCGCACCTCGACGTGCTGGGAACCGTGATGCTTTTCATGGTCGGCTTCGGGTGGGGCAGGCCGACGCCCGTGATGCTCTCGAAGCTCAAGGGAGGACGGCTCGGCGGGGTCGCCGTCGCGGTCGCCGGCCCCGTCTCGAACCTGCTGGTGGTGGTCGTCTGCGCCGCCCTATACCTCTTGCCACAGTTTCAGGAAGGCTACCTGCAACTCGTGGTAGTTGGGGTGGCTTTCGTGAACGCTCTGCTCTTCGTCTTCAACCTGATCCCCATCCCCCCGCTCGACGGCTCGAAGGTGATCTTCCCGTTCCTGCCGCGCGCCCTGGACGGCTTCGTAAACTTCATGAACCAGTACGGGCCTTTCGTCCTGCTAGGCCTCGTCCTCCTGACCTGGCTGCCCGGAGCCGCCTCTCCCCTGAACTACATACTGGTCCCGGTACTGCCGATACTTCTCGTTCTCGGGCTACCGCTACCGACGTTCTGATCCAACCGGAACAACACGAGAGATAGAAAACAGCGAAAGAACAAAGAGGGCAGCTTGGAGTCCGTAGGGAGGGGGGAGAATCTACAGACCTTACGCTGCCCCACGCTTATTCTACAGCCTGGAACGTCAAAGCGTAAGCTCAACTTCAGGTCGAGGTCGGATTTTTTCGACGTTTCTCTTGCCGGGTCTCCTCGCGGGTTCCCGGTTCGGTGATGGGCAGCGATACGGAGAAGGTGCTGCCCACGTCGGGTCGGCTGTCAACCCGGATCTCGCCGCCGAGGTGGTGTGAGATCTCATCGGCCAGCGCCAGGCCCAGGCCGGTGCCGTCGGCGCGGGAGGAACCCTGGGCGCGGTAGAAGCGGTCGAAGATGTGCGTCTGCTCTGATTCGGGGATGCCGCAGCCCCGGTCGGTGACGCTGATAATGGCGTGCCCGTTCTCGCGCGAGAGCCCGAGGTCTACGGGCGCGCTCTCCCCGGAGTACTTGAGGGCGTTGTCCACCAGGATGGCGAGCACCCGGTGTAGCTGGGTCGGGTCCGTCTCGACGGCCGGCACACCTTCCTCGGCCCGGATGTTCAGTGGACGGCCCGTGTAGCCGAAGTCCCGCCGAAGCTCGTGAAGCAGGTACTCCAGGTCCACCTCCTCCAGACGGAAGGTGACGGCGTTCGCGTCCAGGCGCGAGAGGTCCAGCAGGGTGCGCGCCAGGTTCTGCAGTCGCACCGTCTGGGCCCTCATGTCCTTCAGGAACTCGGCGCGAACCTGCTCGTCCTCCTCGTCCTCCAGCATCTCCAGGTAGCCGGAGAGCGCGAACAGCGGTGTCTTCAACTCGTGGGAAGCGTTGGCGATGAACTCCGACTTGGCCCGCTGCACGTTGCGCTCCTCGGTGACGTCCCGCAGGATGGCGAGGGCGCCGTCCTCCAGGGGAGCGGCCCGGATCTCGATGATGCGGTTCCCCGCCTCGGCTTCGGGCTCGGTGACGGGGCCTGCGTAGCGGGACTTGGCGAGGATCTCTTGAAGGCGCGTGTGGAACTCGTGGGGCGCGGATTCGAGTACTTCTCTAGCACGGGGGTTCAGGAAGATCGCGTTCAAGTCCCGGTCCACGCCGACGACGGCGTCGGTCATGCCGTCGAGGATGGCGCTGCCGCGTTCCTTCTCCTGCTCCACCTGGCCAAAGGCGTCCTTGAGAGAAGCGGCCATGGAGTTGAACGTAGCACCCAGAGAGCCCACCTCGTCTTCGATGCGCGTGTCTATGCGCTCGTCGAAGTTTCCGCCAGCAAGACGCTCGGCGGCCAGCCCGAGACGGCTGACCCTGCGTGAGATCAGGGAGGCGACGACGTATCCTGCGAAGCCCGAGATCAAAAGCGCTAGGACGCCCGCGAGCAGGACTATCCGCTCCACGTTCTTTACGGCCGCCCGCACGTTCTCCACGTCACTCTCTGTATAGAACCGATTGAAAACCACGGCCAGTCCCTGGCGACCCTGGTCGTCGTTGATCGGGGATGCGTACGTCGCCTGCAACTGGCCCGCGCGCTCTCCCGTCTCGACGGGTTCAATCTTCTCCTTCGGCTCCTGGCTATCTACGGCGGCCTTGACCACGTCGGGATCCCATTCGAGGACCTGATCCCCTTGTAGCTTGGTGGCGCCGCTGCCTTCCACCCGCACTATCCCCCACTGCAACCCGCGGCTGGACGCGAAGGATCTTATGAACTGCACGCTCACGTCCGGTTTTCGCGCTACCCTGTCTTCGAACTGCTGCCCCACCTGCCGGAAGCTGGCCTGGCTCGCGCGGTCCAGCGTACCTTCCAGGATGGGGCGCACGATCTCGTAGGCCGTCACCGCCGCGAAGGCCGTCACCAGCACGAAGAGCAACGTCAGCCACACCCGGATGCTGATGCGGGGACGAAACTTGCGCCTGCCGCGCAAAAGAGAGCGTGCGTTCCTCCGGGCGCCGAACCGGGGCTGAGGTTCGCGGTTTCTCCGGTAGAGGATTCGTCTACCGGAAGACATATCCGACACCCCGCGCGGTGTGGATGAACTCGGGGTTCCGGGGATCGCGTTCGATCTTTTCGCGGAGATGCCTTATATGTACGTCCACCGTGCGCTCGTCGCGGAACTCGTCGCCCCATACCCTCGTGAGGAGTGTGCTCCGAGAGAATACCCGTCCCGGACTGGAGGCGAGAGTCACCAGAAGCTCGAACTCCGTATAGGTGAGGTCCACGTCCCGGCCCTCAACGGCAACCCGGCGGCTGGGGATGTTGATCCTCAGGCCGTCGTAAGAGAGTTCGTCCTGCTTCTGGCCCGCCGGCACGGCGACACGGCGCATGATCGCGCGCACCCGTGCCACCAACTCCCTGACGGCGAACGGCTTGGTCACGTAATCGTCGGCCCCGAGTTCCAGCCCCACGACCCGGTCTATCTCGTCGTCCTTGGCCGTGAGCATGATGATCGGCACGTCGCTCTGCGAGCGAATGCGCCGGCAGACCTCGGTTCCGTCCAGCTTGGGGAGCATGATATCCAGGATGAGCAGGTGCGGCTCGAAGGAACCGAACGCCTCCAGCGCCGCCTCCCCATCGCCTACAGCCTGTACCTGGAAGCCTTCCCGTTCCAGGGCGTGCACGAGCATCTTCTGGATGGACGGCTCGTCGTCCACCAAGAGTATCTTGCGCGTGGCGTTCTGCAAACCCTGAACCATCCCTCAACCGCCTCTTCCTGAGCGTCCGCGACGGCGCCCGAACCGTCCGGTTGCACCGGATTTTACCATGCTGGCGGTGCTACACGGCCTCCCGCTCCGCCGTCACAACCTGCCCGATGGCGGACACGAGATCCCCCGCCTCCCGCAGCCGAACCGCCTTCACGGCGGCCTTCCGGCGCCTCAGATACGCCATGACGACCCGGATCTCGTCCGAGGTGGCATCCGGGTCCGCGGAACCATTGCTCGCTTCGTAGCCGTCGAGGACTTCGCTGGCGAAGCGGGTCATGGCTTCAGTATCGCCGGGGTCGAAGCCCTGGTGGGAGATCAAACGTCCCCCTGAGAGGACGAAGACTTCGATGACGCCTGGCTCGGTGGAGGGCGCGACGACAGCTTGCACGCCCTCCGCGCTGACCACGGCCCGGGTCAATCGGATGCGCTCTATACCAGAGATCAGGTCCCGCAATCGGGCCGCGGCCTCGAACTCCAGCTCCCCGGCGAGGCGCTGCCGCTCGGTGACGAGCGCCGCCAGGTGCTCCTCGCCGCCCTCGCCACGCAGGAGCGCCTGCATTTCCCCCACTACCTCGCGCCGGTATTCGTCCTCGTCCATCCCAAGACACGGAGCGCAGCGGCCCATCTGTCCGTAGAAGCAGACGCCATCGTCGCGCTCTCTGTCGCAACGCCTGAGGGGGAAGATCCTGCCCAAAGCCTCGATGCAGGTGTCGAGGGAGCCGGCGCTCCGGTATGGCCCCAGGTGCACGACGCCTTCCTCCGGTTCGTTGACGGACGCCCGCTCGGGGACTGGATAGGGCTCGTTGGTGTCCAGCCGGATATACCAGCTTGCCCGGTCGTCGCGGCCAGCGGAGTTGTAGCGTGGGAGCAGACGTTTTATCTCCCTAGATTCCAGCACCAGCGCGTGCAGCTCGCTCTGGGTCTCCCGCACGCGCACCTCGGCGACCTCCGCGACGAGGCGTCCGATCTTGCGCCGCCCGTCACCCCCGTTGAAGTACGTTCGCACCCTGGCCTTGAGGTTCTTGGCCTTGCCCACGTAGAGCACGGTGTCATGCTTGTCCACGAAGTAGTAGACGCCGGGTGTTGTCGGGATGCCGTCAGCCAGGTGCTGTTTTTGCGGCTTGACCTTCCCGCGTGCGCCGCTCCGGAGCGCGGCCGCCTCCCCGACGCTACTCACCCCGGCGGAGCGCAAGAGCTTGAGCAGTTTGAGGAAAACTTCGGCGGTCGCCGCTGCGTCGGAGAGCGCGCGGTGGTTCGGCGCCTGCCGAATCCCAAAGTGGGTGGCGAGCGAGGCGAGCCGGTAGCGCGGCAGCCCTGGCACCAGGGATCGGGCGAGCTTCAAAGTGTCGAGGACCGGGTTGGGGAGTGGGTCGAGCTCGCACTCCTCCCTGGCGGCCGACACGAACGAGCAGTCGAACGAGACGTTGTGCCCGACGAGGATCGATCCCTCCGCGAACTCCTCGAAGCGGGGCATCACGTCGGCGGCGAGCGGGGCGTCGGCGACCATCCTGTCCGTGATGCCGGTGAGGCGCACCACGAACGGCTCTATGGGCCGTTCCGGGTTGATGAGCGTGGAGAACCGGTCCACGACCACCCCGCCCATCACCTTGACGGCCCCGATCTCCGTGATACC
>JACCTS010000529.1 GCA_013812245.1 Rubrobacter sp. | reverse complement strand
GCCGCCTGGGCGCGGGTGAGGTCGCCGCTGCGGACGAGCTCGGCGACCAGCGAATGATCTTCGGTCAGGGGCCGCAGGGCGCCTTCGCGCAGCAGATACGCCCGGGAGTCTCCGACGTGGGAGACCTCCGCCCGGGGCTCTCGCCGGGCGCCGCCGAAGCGCAGGGCCACGATGGTCGTGCCCATCCCAGAGAGCTTGTCGTCGTCGCGGGCGGCGGCCAGGATGCGGCGATTGGCGTCTTTTATAGCGTCCTCGAAGGATTCGTCCGGCCCAAGCCGGCGCAGCACGTCCACCGTCATGGAGCTTGCGACCTCCCCGGCCTCGAAGCCACCGATGCCGTCGGCGACCACGAAGAGCGTCTCGTCCGCGCCTTCGCCGACGAGCAACGCGTCCTCGTTGTTCTTGCGGACCTTGCCCGCGTCGGTGAGGCCGAAGTGTTCGAGGTAGAGCATGCCGAAAAGCTACTCCACGTACCTGAACGTCGTCGAGCCGACCCTAACCGAATCCCCGGAGCGCAACGGCGTAGCCCCGACGGTCTTCCGACCGTTGACGAAGGTGCCGTTGGTGGAGCCGGTGTCCTCGACGTACAGGAGGCCGCCGTGTCGGGTGACCCGTGCGTGCCTCCCCGAGGCGTAGTCGTCGCTCCTTAGCACGATGTCGTTGGCGGAGGAGCGGCCCAGGGAGACCGCGCCGTCCGTCAGCGAGAAGCGGGTGTCCGGCGCCAGTATGTCCGAGTCCTCGACCACGAGCGCTGCCGCACTCGAAGCTCTCCCTGGTGACCTCACGGCATCCCGCCCAGCGACCCCGTTGCGGTTTTCGGCAGGGGCGGTCTCTCTGGCGCCCCGGTTAGGCTCGTAGGTCTTCCCTTCTTCCGGCACCTGACGCAGATCCCCAATTCCCCGGCGCACCACGGAGTAGACGAAGGCGAGCAGCAGCAAGAGCAACAGAGCTTTGGCCGCCAGTAGCGGAACCTGGATCTCCAGCACGTCCCTAGCCCCCCCCGGAGCCCGCCGCTGCCTCTCCTCTTCCAGGGACTTCGCCGGGGGCGTCTATGCTGCGGACAAAGCGGGCGACGCTCTGGCCGAACGTCAGCTCGTCGCCGTCCTCGATCCGCTCGCGGTCTATGGGAGCGCCGTCGAGGAGCGTGCCGTTGGTGGAGCCCAGATCCTCGACGATGAAGCCGTTCTCCGAGCGCATTAGCTTGGCGTGCCGCCGCGAAACGTTTGGGTCGTTGACGACCACGTCGTTGTCGTGCGAGCGGCCGACGGTCCACGGCCCGCGGCCGTCCAACGCCTGCGGCTCATCACCCACGACCAGCTCCACCCTCTCCCGCGCCAGCCCGTGACGCCTGGCGTCGTCGGCCGAGATGGCGGTCGTGCCCTGGCCTTCGGTCTCGCCTCCGTCCGAGGACGCGATGTCGTCGGTGCGGAAGATGCGGGTCTGGCCGGAGGTGTCAGAGGGCGCGCCCTTCTCGCGCTGGCCGTCGGCGGGGCCGGTCAGCTTCGCGGTCACGCCGAACTCCCCGAAACGCAGGGAATCCTCGCTGGCGAACCGGATCTTGGGCGGCGTCATCAGGTGGTAGCTCTTGTTCTCGGCGTGGGTGGAGGCGTACTGGATCAGCTCTTCTCGCAAAGCGGCCTGATACGCGTGGATGGACTCGGTATCTTCTTTGGAGAGGTGGACGGTGAAGTCATTGGGGGCATAGGTGCGTGAGATCGAAACCATCCGGCCCTCGTCCATCTGCTTGGTGAGGCCCTTGGCGATCTCGACCGGGTGGATCTGACGCCGGAAGGCCCGGCCAAAGACGCCTTCCACGAGCGACTCCATGCGCTTCTCTATGCCTTTCAAGATACCCAAAGAAACTACCCTCTCACCCGTGATCCGAGATACCTCAATACACCGTACATTATAGCCGCGAAGCCGAGCGAAGTCATAGCCTGGGTGAGCGCATCCGGGTTCTCCGAGATTACCAGGGCGTATCCGAGGACCCCGCCCCCGACCGCCACCAGCAGCCCCACGACCCACCGGCCGGTCCACTCTGCCAGCGAGAGCACACCGGCCATCACGGCCCAGAGCACCGCGAGCAGCGGAAGTTCCGGATAATAATCCAGGATCGCCCCGCTCCACTGGATGAGACTTTCGATGCCGAGGCGCGAGGGTATAGGATCAAAGCCACCCTGCCCGGAGTAGGGGAGAACCCTGTCGCTCCCAAGCTTCAGGTCGTAGGCTATAAGGAACAACGCCCCCGCCGCCGCCGAGAGGACAGCCCCGAGCGGGCGCATGAGCGCGCCGAAAAGGAGCGGCAGCCCGGCGCCGAGCCCCACGGCGGCCATCGGGACGCCGAGCACGGGGCCGAGCGGGAGCTTGCTCACGCCTCCGCTCACGGCGCCGCCGCCGAGAATCCACGTCCCCCCGATAGCCGGCACGAGCACCGCAAATCCCAGGCCCACCCCGTTCTTCAGCAGCGCCACCGCGAGCGCCACCACGAGGCCGAGCGCGGCGATCCGTGGCAGCAGATAGCCTATGACCCCGAGCCCCGCGGCTATCCCTATGGCCTGCGCTCCGTCCTGCTGCAGGATCTGGGCCCCGAGCAGGTAGCCGAGCCAGGCGGCGGCCACGCCGTTTGCGGCGCGCAGCAGGTGATCCGTGAACTTCCGCGAGGCCTTGCCCTGGGTCTCGTCGGTGGCGACGTCCGTGGAGCGGCCCCTGCGGCCCGTCAGAAGCTTCAGGGCGGCCCGCGCGTTGCGGGGGCGGTGGTCGGGATTGGGGGATGTGGCCCGGTCCACGAACTCCCTGAGGCGCGGGGGCAACGTGTCCGGCTGGTGGGCCAGGAGGGTGCGGGCGGTGGCCCCCACGGCGTAGATGTCCGACAGCTCGCTCGGGTCGGCGCCGTCCATGATCTCCGGCGCGATGTAGCCCGGCGTGCCGACGGCGAAGCCCACCTGGGTCAGGCGGGTGTCACCGGGGCGGTACGCCACCCCGAAGTCCGTCAGCTTCACCCGGCCCTTGCGGTCCATCAGGGCGTTCTGCGGCTTTATGTCGCGGTGGATTATGCCTTGCCCGTGGGCGTAGTCGAGGGCTTCGAGGATCTGGGCGAGGGCGTCTATCACCTCGTCCACGTCGTAGGATTGGGCCGCCTCGTTCAGGGGCAGTCCGTGGACGTACTCGGTGACCAGGTAGACCTCGTAGTCGCCGGGGATGACCTCGACGGTCTCCACGATGTTCTTGTGACGGAGGCCCTCGGCGATCTGTCCCTCCCGCATGGCCCGCGAACGCTCGCCCTCGCTGTAGACCGGGATGATCTTGATGGCCACATCCCGCCCGCGTCCCAGGGCGCCCGGCGCGGTACGGGCTCTCCAGACGGTGGCGAATCCGCCGCGGCCCACCATCTCCGCCAACTCGTAGCGGTCCTGGCCCTCGATGTAGCGCGTCTCGGCCATGTTGCGCGCTATTGTACTGTCTCCGGCGCACGCCTTGTTACGGACGAGATCAAAGCCTCGTGTCTTCCGGGGGATTGTGGTCCCCTCCGTTAGCCTTGACGGTTCTCTCCTGCTACAATTTCCGAGGTTTCCAGAGATCCTGGCGGGATCCCGAAGGGCGAGTGGCGGAATTGGTAGACGCGCTAGGTTCAGGGTCTAGTGGCCGAAAGGCCGTGGGGGTTCGAGTCCCCCCTCGCCCACACCGCCCGAAGGAACCCTATCGCAGGGGTTCTCACCTAGGGGAGGTTTCATAGACCGTAGATCCCACAGGCGGCCTGACGGAAGATCCGAAAGGAGATCCGACGAAAGGCCCGCTGCGCGGCAAGCCGCAAGAACCCGCCGGCAGCCCTCGGTTACGGCCCGCTCCGGAACGGAACGTTCAGAGAGATCCCGCCCCGCGCAGCGCCGCGAGCGGGGATTGCCGCCCTGGCTGACGCTGATCGGCTCCCTGATGTTCCTCTGCGTGGCCTTCGCGTTTATTTTCTTCGTGGCCAAGGGGTGCGTGGCCACCCAGGAGTCAACCCAGATCCGCAAGTACGTGACCAACGCCGACAGCCTCCTCGGCGAGTCCTCGAACGTCGGCAACAACGATCTCCAGGGCATTCTGGCGAACGCGGACAGCGACCCGGCGAACCTGGACGGGGAGGCGCTCGCCCGGGCGGCGAACCAGACGGAGCGTAACTACCAGCAGGCGCTGGAGTATGACGAGGTGCCCCCGGAGTTCGAAGTAGCGCAGCCCTACCTGGTGAGCGCCCTCGGCATCCGGGCGACGGCGACCAGAGAACTGGCGGAGTCCGCCGCCGGAGGGAAGGGCAGTTTCGGGGAGACCCTCTCGGTGGCGGTCGAGGACTACCGCTTGAGCGACAGCATAATCAGGAATCATTACGTGCCGGAGTCCAGGGAGGCCCTGGAGAGGGTCGGCCAGCAGGGAGATCAGAGCCGCCTCCGTGAGCCCGAGCCGTTCATGGACTACGAGGAGATTGGCTTCGACACGCCTACGACGTCCGCCGGGGCCAGGGATGACCCGAACGCCCTGCACGGGGTGCAGATAGCGAGCGTCGAGGTGGCCGGACGGCCGCTCCGTCAGGATGGGAGCGTGGTCCTCAGGGGCTCGGCGGAGCCGGTGTTCGCCGTCACGGTCGTCAACGGCGGCGAGGTGGAGGAGACGGGCGTACCCGTGGAGGTGGTTATGGACACCGTAGCCGAGCGGCAGGCCCAATCCGCGACCATCCGGCAGATAGGGGCGAACGGCGGGTCGGCCGCTGTGGAAGTCTCGGGCTTCAGGCCCGGCGAGCTGGAGGAGACGGCCGAGGTCAGGGTGAAGGTCGGTCCCGTCGAGTACGAGGAGACCAGGAAGAACAACATCCTCACCGGCACGGTGACCTTCGGGCTATAGGGATAAGGGGTGACGGGATGGTAACCGCGGTCGTGCTCGTCAGGACGGAGAGGGAGCGGGTGCAGGAGGCGGCCCAGGCGATGCTCGCCATAGATGGCGTCACCGAAGCCTATTCAGTAACCGGACCCTACGACCTCGTCGTCATGGTCCGCATCCCCGACTTCGAGCGCCTCGCCGAGATCGTACCCGAGAAGATAGCCCAGGTCCCAGGCGTCGCCCGCACCGAGACCATGGTCGCCTTCCGCGCTTACTCGAATCACGACCTGGATCGGGTGTGGTCTCTGGGGTTCGAAGGAGATTAGATCACTCTGATCGCAGAAACTCGGCTCCCGAAACATCGGCGCCATACTAGCCCAGCGTAACTGCTGGCTGCTCTTACGAAAGAAGGCGGCCCATAAGCAACTTGCTCGTAGCTATAGTTCTACGGCTTCTTGCAAGAGATTGTTATCCTTACAGACCGTTGTAATTGGGCCACTTAGCCTCGCCAGATATGTCTCCATTCTTTCTTCCAACGTGGATCCACACTGGCTCTTCGTTGCTCCTTTTCCCTCTCAATCCTGGTACTTTGCTTCTTGGCCTGCGTCCTCGTCAGTTGCGAGTTAGGGCCGTAACCTTGCTTCTTTAGCTGTTGATTGAGTTCACGCAACTCTCTGTTTAACGTGCTCCGGGACTTACGGTCTTTTCCTGTAGTGTTGTTGGCAGCGAGCACCCTCATGATCTCTTTTCGCCGTTTGAGGAGTTCCTCTATATTTTTCGCCACGCTACACCTCCGATTAACTCTGCTCCTCCGCCAATGCGGGACGCATACCTTCTATGAGGAAGGCGACCACGTCGAGGAAGTCGCCGCTTTTTTCGTGGACCTTGCGCTGGCGCCGGCTGCCGGTGCCGCCCTCGACTATCTCAAGGATGCCCTGTAGCTCGTTCTCGCAGCCGAGATCCTGGGAGTACGGACGTAGCTCTTCGACAAGGTTGCGGGCCATGTCCTTGGCTGGGATGGTGGCCTTGTTCGCGGCGTCGTAGAAGGCGGCGTCCATGCCGTGACGGGAGGCGCGCCACTTGTTCTCCAGCGCCAGCTCGCGGTCGTATGGACCTTTCGGAACGTTATCCGCGTCTTCGAGCGAGCGGGCGACGATGCATTGGGTGAGGGCTGTGAGGGCGATGGCGGGTGGGAGGCTGATCTGGGTGTCCAGGATGCGCAACTCTATGGTGCCGATCTGGGGGTGTGGCCGCACGTCCCACCAGCAAAACGTGTAGTCGTCCATCGCCCCGGCCTCGACCATGAGGTCCACGTAGCTCTCGAAGGCTTCGTAGTCAGGAAAGGCGGGGGGCAGCCCCGCGCGGGGGAAATTCTCGAAGATCTTGACGCGCGCGGACTCGAAACCGGTGTCGAAGCCCTGCCAGAAAGGGGAGTTGGCCGAGAGCGCCAGCAGGAGCGGCGCGTGCTCGGAGAGGCGGTTGTGGGCGTGGATGACCTCCTCGGGTCCAGGCACGCCCACATGGACGTGCTGGCCGAAGATCACCTCGCGCTCCGCGATCCAACGCAGGGTCTCCATGACCAGCCGGTAGCGTTCCTGATCCGTGACCTTCTGCTCCTTGTAACGCGAGAAGGGATGGGTCCCGGCGGCTGCGAGGGAGGCGTCGCAGGCCGCCGCCCAGGAGTTGACCCGGCCGCGCAGCTCGCGCAGTTGCTTCTCCGCGGCGGCGACGTTCTCGCAGGAGGAGGTCTTTATCTCCATGACGGACTGGAACAACTCGTATGAGACGAACTCGCAGAGGTCCTCTGGCAGGCGGGCCATGATGTCCTCGATCTTGGGCACCAGCTCGCCGGTCGCGGCGTCCACGATGTGGAGCTCCTCCTCGACGCCGAGCGTGTACTCCCCGCTGCCGTTGAACTCTATCGGCATGGCTTCTCCTTTGACCACGGCCGGCGATGCGGCCTGCTCCCCCTCGGGGCTCCCCTAACCCTGGGTCTTTTCGACCCAACTCTTGCGGCCTTGCGGCGGCGCTTTTCCGGGCTTTCCAAAACTTTTTTCGGGACCATGTCGCGAACCGCTGCCGCTCTCCTCATCATCAATGCCGTCGGCGTGGGCCAGTATGTTACCCGCTTTGCGCGGTAAAGGGAACTTTTCGGCGTCCGGGGCGTGGCGCCGCCTATCGCGGAACGCCCTGGCGAACCTTCCGGAGCCTGATCTGGGCCAGCATCGCGCCCGCCAGAACCAGCGCGGCGCCCGAGACCTTCGGCGCGGTCAGATCCTCGCCCAGCAGCGTCACCCCGATGGCCCCGGCCACCACCGGCTCCACCGTGGCGACGATGGCGGATCTCCCGGCCCCCAGCTGCCGGAGCCCGTATGTATACAGGGCGAAGCCCAGAGTCGTATGGACCACCGACAGCATGAACAGGAGCGCATACGAGCCCGCCGAGAGTCCGGCGAGCGTTCCCAGGGTGGGCAGGGCCGCCGGGAAGAGCAGCACGGCCCCGAAGAACAGGGCGTAGGTCAGGATGACGGCGGGGCTCAGGCGCCCGGCTACGGGGCGGCCGAAGATCGAATAGAGGCCGTAGGTCAGGCCGGCGAGGAGCCCGGTTACCATCACCACCGGCGTGACTTCCAGGTTCGCCGGGTCGTAGGCACCGGACACCAGAAAAACCCCGCCCACCGTTAGCAGCAGCGCGAAGACCTTGACCAGGCCGAGCGGTTCTCGCAGGAATAGCCACGCTAGCAGCACAACGAAGGCCGGCGAGCTGTAGAGTAGGATGGCCGCCGTCCCCACCTCGCTCTCGCGCACCGTGTAGAAGTAGAACAGGTAGAAGGCCCCGATCCCGACGAGTCCGAGGGGAACCAGGAAGCCCAGGTCCTGGCGCGCGACCCGCAGGCTCCTCAGTCCTCCCGTCACCAGCACGAAGCCGAGCACCGCAAGCCACCCGACCGAGGCCCGCACTGCCACCAGCGCCTCGAATGAGACGTCCTCCGCGTACAGGATCTTGGCGAAGAACCCCAGGGTACCCCAAATGGAGGCCGCGGCCATGACGGCGAGTGCGCCGAACAGTTGATCCTTAGACAACTCCTATCACGCTGCCGATAATAGCTTGAACGGCCAAGGGAAGAAGATCGGGGGGACAGGCTATGAGTGTTGCGTTGCTGCAAGGCCTCCAGGAATGGTACTTGGCGCAGTGCGCTGGCGACTGGGAGCACAGCTTCGGTGTTACCATAGGCACCCTGGACAATCCGGGTTGGACGCTATCCGTGGATCTCACAGACACGGACCTCGAATCGGAACCGTTCGAGGAGCTGACAGAGGATTACGAGGACAAGTCCGGCTGGATGATTTGCCGGAAGACCGGTGCAAAGTTCGAGGCCGCCGGGGGCCCGGAGAAGCTGGAAGACATGGTCCGGGTCTTCCTGCGCTGGGCGGCTTCCGCCGCCTAGTGCCGGTCGAGTTTGCGTCCGATCTCGTTTATCCCGAGGCGGAAGCATATGGAGCGGCCGTGCGGGCAGGTGGCGGGAAGGCGGCTGGTAAGCCAGTCCTTCACCAGGGCTTCCATTTCTTCCTTCGAGAGCCGGTCGCCCATCTTGACGGCGGAGTGACAGGCGATGGTGGCGAGGATGCGGTCCTCGCGGCTATGGCCGGGGTCCGTGCCCGTGACGGCGCCCAGGGCGTCCTTGAAGGCCCCGGCAATGTCGCGGTCGGCCAGAGTGGAGATCACGGCCTTCACCCTCACCGACCGCGGCCCGAACGGCTCGGTCTCGAAGCCGTAGACGGAGAGCTCCTCCAGGTTCTCGGCGGCCCTCATGGCCTCGGACGGAGATAGCTCTACGACCTCGGGGAGGAGGAGGCTCTGCACGCCGGCCGGGCTCTCCGCGTCGTTGAGCCGGTCCAGGATGGCCCGCTCGTGGGCGACGTGCTGGTCTACGACCCACAACGACTCCGGCTCCTCCACCAGTATGTAGCCCGCCGCGAGCTGGCCTATGACCCGCAGGTCCTCCAGCGGCGGCAGATCCCCGCGCTCCGGCGGCTCGTACGGCTCCCGATAGGGTTCCCGCCTCTCCGCCAGGGGGCGCGACGCCTCCGCTACGCGCTCCCGCGCCTCCCGCAGGCTTTGGGCTGCCGGCGCGGGGTAGGCGGGCTGATCCTCGGCGGCAAAAGAAGGAGCATAACCCGGTCGAGGCGAGGATCTAGTGAGGCGGTCCTGGGTGAAAGTGCGTTCGGCTGGACGCGGGGCAGCGCTGGGAGCCGGGGGACGCCACTCTATGGCCTCCCGGACGGCGGAGGCCACGGCGCCTCGGGCGGCGCGCTCCTCGGAGAAGCGCACGACCTGCTTGGTGGGATGCACGTTCACGTCCACGCGGCGGGGGTCCACTGCTATCCGCAGGGCGGCGGGAGGATAACGTCCACCCGGAACGGTCTGGCGGTATGCGTCGTCCAGGCCGCGGTTGAGGTT
>JACCTS010000501.1 GCA_013812245.1 Rubrobacter sp. | reverse complement strand
GGCTTCGAGGAGTGGCGCGGCTTCGCCGGTCTCGACCGGGCCGGTGTCTTTCATGGGATCTCCCGTTCCTTGCTCGACCATCAGGCGGAGCTGGCGGAGATCATGACGCAGGAAGGCGGCAAACCGTACATCGAGAACCACGACGAGGTCGAGTGGGTCGCGTCATGCTTCGACTACTACGGTGAGATCGCCCGCGACTCCGTCGGATACCTCCCCGCCCCCATCGAACCCCAGCAACTCGCGATGGTCATAAAGGAACCCGTCGGTACCGTCGCCTGCATCGTGCCGTGGAACTATCCATTGCTGCTCGCCGCCTGGAAGGTTGCCCCGGCCCTTGCCGCCGGGAACGCCGTGATCCTCAAGCCCTCGGAGGAAACGCCGCTGGCAACGCGGAGGATGGCCGAGTTGATCGAAGGTCTCCCAGACGGCCTGTTCCAGGTCGTGTACGGGGCTGGAGACGTGGGAGACGCCCTCGTCCGGCATCCCGGCGTGGACATGGTGGCGTTCACCGGAAGCCAGGAGACGGGCCGGAGGGTCGGGGTGACGGCGGCAGAGCGCCTGATGCGGGCCAATCTGGAACTCGGCGGCAAGGACCCGTTCATCATCTGCGACGACGTGGACGTGGAGATCGCCGCGCAGGGTGCCGTGTGGGCCGCGTGCCTGAACGCAGGTCAGGTCTGTACCTCGTCGGAGCGCTTCTACGTGGAGAAAGGCATCGCGGACGACTTCGTGGAGGCGTCGCGGGAATTCGTCGAGAGCCTGAACATCGGTGACCCGATGAACGAAAATACGGACATCGGGCCGATGATCAACGGCCCCGGACGCGAGAAGGTGGAGCGCCACGTCGGCGAGGCCATAGAGAAGGGTGCGAAACTGGTCGCCGGGGGCGCACGGTGGGGTGAGCGGGGCTTCTACTACAGGCCGACCGTCCTCACCGGCGTCACGCCTTCCATGACGGTGATGCGCGACGAGACCTTCGGGCCCGTGGTCCCGATCGTCGAGGTAGATAGCCTGGACGAGGCCATCGAGCAGGCCAACTCGGTGCCTTTCGGGCTCGGTGCGAACCTATACACGCGGGACTTCGAGAAGATGCTGCGTTGCATGCGCGGCATCCGGGCGGGGACGGTCTGGATCAACGACCCACTTACGGACAACGACGCAGCCCCCTTCGGAGGGTACGGTGGCAGCGGCATCGGGCGCGAGTTGGGCCGGGAAGGACTCGAAACCTTCCAAGAATCCAAGCACGTCCACATAGACCCGAAGGTGGAGAAGAAGGAGTGGTGGTACCCCTACGGCAAGGGCAACCCTGGCGACGAGACCGGACAGAGGGTGATGTAATGGCGAACCCCACTACACCGGAGCCCGTCGCGCCGGGCGTGTACCGCGTGGACGCCTTCGCCATCCCGAACGCCATCAGCGTGTTGCTGCTAGAGAACGATGACGGCTGGACGCTGATGGACACAGGCGTCAAGGGAAGTGTCCGGCGCATTCAGGAGGCTTTGGATGCCCTCGGTTCGGGGCCGGATGATCTGAAGCGCATCTTCCTGACGCACCACCACGACGACCATGTGGGTGGCCTGCGAGGCTTGCTGGAATGGGTGCCTGGTGCGGAGGTCGGGGCGTCGGCTCACGAGGCCGAGGTGATCTCGGGCAGACGTCGGATAGACCCGTCGAGCAACGCGGCCATCCGCTACATGACCCGTAACACCGAGCTGCCGATGGCACCGGTCACTAAGGTGCTGCGCGAGGGAGATTTCGTATCCGGGTTCAGAATCATCGCCACGCCGGGCCATACTCTGGGGCACGTCTCGCTACTGCGCGACGAGGACGGACTTCTGTTCACGGCGGACGCCTTCGGATACCTCCCACGGAAGATACGGGTTGGCGTTGTCAAGGCGTTCTGCACAAACCCGAAAGAGGCCCGGCGCTCGGCAGAGAAGCTGCTGGCGGAGGACTTCGCCACCGTCGTGATGACCCACGGCCCGATGCTGCGCGCTGGCGCGAAACGGACGCTGCGCGAGGCCGTTGCGAGGTGCCGGTACTGATGCCCGGCTCCCCAAACGGACGCTACGACGCCATCGTGGTCGGCTCAGGCCACAACGGTCTCATCGCGGCGGCGTATCTTGCGAAAGCTGGTAAGAGCGTGCTCGTCCTGGAGCGGCGCGGGATCATCGGTGGCGCCACCGTGACGGAGGAGCCGTGGCCTGGGTACAGGATCTCGACCTGCTCCTACGTCTGCCAACTGCTGCTGCCCGAGGTAATACGGGACCTCGACCTCGTTCGCCACGGCTACGACGTAAGGCCACTAGACCCCCAGTACTTCATGCCCTTCCCCGACGGACGGTACCTTGCCTCCTTTCTCGACAGCGGTAAGACCGTCGAACAGATCGGCAAATTCTCCCGCGGAGACGTCGCCGCCCACGGCGCCTACTGGACGATGTGGGATCGCATCATCGCCCGCATGCGCCCCCTCACGGTGGGGCCGGCGCCGACCCGGGAGGAACTGAAGCGTGCCTTCGACGGGCCGGACGGAGAGGAGGACTGGCGGACGCTCACAAAGAAGAGCATCGCGGAGGTCCTGGATGAGTACTTCGAGTCGGGAGAACTCAAGGCGGTGCTGTGCGTGGGTGGTGTGATCGGGACGAACGCAGGTCCCCGCACGCCCGGCACAGCCTACGTGAAGTACCATCACATCCTCGGCCAAGTCGACGGCCACCAGGGGGCCTGGGGCTACGTACGCGGCGGCATGGGAGCCGTCTCGCAGGCCATAGCTTCCTCTGCTCGGGAGGCCGGAGCCGAGGTCCTCACCGATGCCGAGGTGGCCGGGATAGACATCCGGGACGGCGTGGCGAAGGGCGTACATCTCCACGACGGTCGTTCCTTCGAGGCGGAGGTCGTACTCTCAGGAGCCGACCCGTACCGCACGTACCTGGGGATGGTTGGTGAGAAGCATCTGCCGGATGACCTTATCTCGGGCGTGAAGTCGATGCGCATAGAAGGCTCTGTGGTGAAGGTGCTGCTCGCGCTCGGGGAATTGCCGGACTTCACGGCCCTACCGGGGAAGGAAGTAGGCCCCCAGCACACCGGCGGCATCGTCATAAACCCGTCCGTGGACGCGCTCCAGAGGGCGTGGGAGGAGTGCGAGCGGGGTGAGCCCTCCCGGCGGCCGTTCATAGACGGATACATCCAGAGCGTCACGGAGGACGGCCTCGCGCCACCAGGCAAGCACACCATGAGCCTGTTCTGCCAGTACGCGCCGTACCGGCTAGCCGAAGGAACGTGGGAAGAGCGGCGGGATGAGATCGGCTGGAACATCGTCGAGACCTTCGCAGAGTACGCGCCGAACCTGCCGGGCGCCATCGAGCACATCGAGGTTCTCGGTCCACCTGATATCGAGCGGAGGATCGGAATAACGGGCGGTAACATCTTCCACGGCGAGATCCTACCGGACCAGATGTTCGACCTCCGTCCCGTACCCGGCTACGCGGACTACCGCTCCCCGATAGAGAACCTGTATCTGTGCGGCGCCGGCATGTGGCCTGGTGGAGCTGTCTACGGCGCGCCGGGCCGCAACTGCGCCCGCGAGGTACTCTCCGACCTGGAAGCGAGGACTCCGGCCGGAAGCGCTATGTAGAAGAGCATTGGGAACAAGAGAGGAGACTATGGTGGAAACCAAGACAAGGGTGAGGAACTTCGTCGGAGGGGAGCACGTTGACCCCGCGGACGGACGGCTCTACGACGTGATCAACCCTTCCACAGGCGAAGCGTACGCACAGGCACCGGCCTCTGGCAAGGAGGACGTGGACCGGGCGTTCGAGGCCGCGGAGCGGGCGTTCGAGGGATGGCGGGATGCGACTCCCTCGGAACGGCAGTTGGCGATGTTCAGGCTCGCCGACGCCATCGAGGAGCGGGGCGAAGAGCTGGTCCGGGCCGAGTCGGAGAACACCGGCAAGCCTTTCCAGCTTACGATGGAGGAGGAGATCCCGGCGGCCGTGGACCAGATCCGCTTCTTCGCCGGCGCGGCCCGCGTCCTGGAAGGCAAGTCTGCCGGGGAGTACCTCGAGGGATACACGTCCTTCGTCCGCCGCGAGCCGATAGGCGTCATCGGGCAGGTCACGCCCTGGAACTACCCCATGATGATGGCCGTCTGGAAGTTCGCCCCGGCCATAGCCGCCGGCAACACCATCGTCCTCAAGCCATCGGACACCACGCCGGTATCCACCGTGATGCTCGCGGAGATCGCCGCCGAGTTCCTCCCCGAAGGCGTCTTCAACGTGGTGTGCGGCGACCGCGACACCGGCCGCACACTGGTCGAGCACCCAACGCCCCAGATGGTCTCCATAACCGGCTCCGTCCGTGCCGGCATGCAGGTCGCCGAGGCAGCCGCGAAGGACCTGAAGCGCACGCATCTCGAACTTGGCGGCAAGGCGCCGGTCATCGTCTTCGACGACGCGGACCTCGAAGCGGCGGCAGAGGCCATAGCGGGCGCCGGATACTTCAACGCCGGACAGGACTGCACCGCCGCCACCCGAGTGCTCGCCTCCCCCGGCATCCACGATGACTTCGTCGCCGCCCTCACCGAGCAGGCGAAGAACACCACTACCGGAGCCCCTAACGGCGCCGTCGAGGAGCCGGACTACGGTCCGCTCAACAACCAGAACCAGCTCGGCCACGTCTCCGGCATGGTGGAACGTCTCCCGGGCCACGCCGAGATAGTCACCGGCGGGCACAGGTTCGGCGAGAAAGGTTTCTTCTTCGAGCCGACGGTTGTATCGGGCTTGCGGCAGGACGACGAGGCTTCGCAGAATGAGATCTTCGGCCCCGTCATCACCGTCCAGTCGTTCTCGGACGAGGACGAGGCGGTCCGCTGGGCCAACGGCGTGAAGTACGGGCTCGCCTCCAGCGTGTTCACCACGGACCACGGGCGCGCGATGCGGGTCAGCCGACGGCTGAACTTCGGGTGCGTCTGGATCAACACGCACATCCCCATCGTCGCCGAGATGCCCCACGGCGGATTCGGACACTCAGGCCACGGCAAGGACCTCTCAATGTACGGCCTGGAGGACTACACCCGCATCAAGCACGTCATGTCGAGCCTGGGATAACGACTGCTGCCACACCAGCGCGGGCGCTCCATCTGGTGCGTCCGCGCCTTTCCGGTCCGTGGCCGCTCAGGCGTTCGCAGCGTTAGCGGTCTTCGCTGCCCTCGATTTCGAGGCCGAGCGCCGGACGCGGCTGAAGATCAAAAGGTTGAACAGGTGCATGACGCCAAGCACCAGCAGCACCAGCCCCACCTTCCGCGAGAGGACCTCGAAAGTCCCCTGCAGCGTCATTACGTCGCCCCCGATCTTGAGCGCCAGGCTGACGTAGCCGAGGTTGATCAGGTAGAACCCAACCACCAGCAAGCGGTTTACCGAATCCGCCAAATCCCCATCGCCTGCAAACACATCAACCAAGAACGCCCGGCCATTGCTCGACAACACCCGCGCCACCCACACCGTCAACGCCACGCTTATCACCAGATAAGCCACGTAGGTCAACACCACCGGATCCATCACAATCTCCTTAAATGAACGTGTTCATTAACAGGAGTATGCGCCTCCGGTGGCATGGAGTCAAGAGCAATTTATGAACGGATTCACTTTTGTCTGGAAACGGGATCAGGGTTTCGTGGAAGCGGCTTCTTCGTAAGCATGCCCGAAGCGGTAGAGGGTAGCTTCGTCGAATGGACGACCGATGAACTGTGCACCGACCGGGAGTCCGGTGGCGACGAAGCCGCAGGGGACGGAGAGGCTCGGGAGACCGTTCAGGTTCGTGGGACCGGTGAGGCGAGTGAGAGCGGAGTACACGGCTTCCTCGTGGTCGCCGATGTTCGTCTGGCGATGCCCGATCTCCGTAGCCGGGATGGGAACCGTCGGGGCGAGAAGCACATCTACTCCTTCCAGGACCCGCCCGAACTCCTCTCGCGAGTGGAGTTTTCTCCTCTGCGCGTTCGCGTACCGGTAGGCTTCCAGTTTTTCGCCTCGCAGCAGGCGCTCGAGACCCTGGTCGTCGAACTTCTCTGGTTCGGCCTTCAGACGTTCTTCGTGGACGGCGAAGGCTTCCGCGGCCAGGGTGAGCCGCTGCGCTTCGAGCGTCTCCCACACGTTCGGTATGGTTACCTCCTGTATCTTCGCCCCGAGTTCCCGGAAGATTTCCAACGCTTCCCGCACCCGAGCCTCAACCTCTTCCTCGACATGTTCGAAATAGAAACCCGACGGAACCCCGATCACGGCGCCCCGGACGCCGCGTTGCAGGTCGCTGGCGAAGTCCTCGGCGGGCCGGTCCACCGAGTACGGGTCACGCGGGTCGTGGCCGGCGAGGGCGTTCAGGAGGATGGCGTTGTCCTCAACGGTTCGGGTGATGGGGCCGACGTGGTCCAGGGTCCATGACAACGGGAAGACGCCGTGTTTGCTGACCCGGCCGAAGGTCGGTTTCATGCCGACGACGCCGCATAGCGCGGCGGGGATGCGGATGGAGCCGCCGGTATCCGAGCCGAGGGCGCCGTAGACGAGGCTGGTGGCGACGGCGGCCCCGGAGCCGCCGCTGGATCCGCCCGTGATCCTGGCGCGGTCGCGCGGGTTCCTCGTCGGTCCGAAGCGCGAGCGGTCCCCCGTCGGGCCGTAGGCGAACTCGTGGGTATTGGTCTTGCCTACCATGACCGCCCCGGCCTCTTCCAGCTTCTCGACGACGGCGGCATCATGCTCGGGGACGTGGTCCTCGAAGAAGGCAGAGCCCATCGTGGTGCGGACGCCCTTCGTGGAGATGAGATCCTTCAGGGCGAAGGGCACGCCGTGAAGCGGACCGCGATGCTCGCCGGCCAGGATCTCCCGCTCAGCCCTCTTCGCCGCCTCCATCGCCCTCTCCGCCGTCACCGTGATGAAGGCGTTGGTCTCGTCGGCCTCGATGCGCTCCAGGCACACCTCCACGGCCTCGACCGGGGAGATGCTCCGCTCCCGAAGCGCCAGGGCGAGGGCCGCGAGGGACCGCGGTGGATCCACCTTACCCACGCCGTTTGAGCGTCTTCTCTGGTACGACCACAGGAGGTATCTTACAGCTTTACGGGGAGTGTTCCCGGTATCATTGCCGGGTGCTATGGCGCGCGAAAAAGGTTATCGGCGGGTTTGACCGGCGGGTGTGGCTGCTGCTCTTCGCCATGCTCGTGTTCCGGTTCGGGCACGGCCTGTACTTTCCTTTCAGTTCGATCTACTTCCACAACGTCCTCGGCATCCCGCTCTCCCTGGTCGGGGTGGGCCTGGCGGTCTTCGCGGTGGCGAGCGTCCTCTCGGGTATCGTCGCGGGTCCCCTGACCGACCGATACGGACGCAAGCCCCTGATGCTCGTCGCTCTCGCCGGGAGCTCGGTGAGCTTCTTCGGCTTCGCCCTGGTGGACGGCATGGTCGGATATCTGGCGGTCTCCGCGGCCCATGGGCTCCTCGGATGGTCCGTGTTCGAGGCGTCCCGCAACGCGATGGTCGCTGACGTGACACCATCGGGGATGCGCTCCCGCGCCTACGGCCTGGTACGGGTCGGCGGCAACGTCGGGTGGGCTCTGGGTCCCATGGTGGCGGGCGCGGTCTCGGCCGCGGCGGGAGGCTCGGGGACTGTCTACCCCAGGCTCTTCGTCGGGACCGCGATACTGACGGCGCTCGTGGGGCTCGCCCTCGTCTTCACCGTGCGCGAGTCGCTCCCCGCCCGGAAGGAACAGCTGTCCGTCGGTGGCAAGCGGGACCGGGCGCTGCGCG
>JACCTS010000467.1 GCA_013812245.1 Rubrobacter sp. | reverse complement strand
AGGCTCGCCTGCGAGAAGCCGAGATCCCGCTGTATCGTAGGTAGTGCAATCGCAACGATGGTGACATCTAAAACCACCACGAACTGCGCCACGCACAACAGCGCGAGCGCCGGCCACCGCGATGCGTCAGAACGAACCGTGGCTCGCTTGTTTCCACCAAAAAACTTCATGATGGTAACAATACCCGCTACCCCACACGTTGAAAACCGCTAAAATGCATTTTGATGGAAACGTCGGATCACATCGCGAAGTTGCGCGTGATAGGGGGAGACGTGGCCCTCGACTTCGTGAACACGGTGGACGGCGAGCCGGGAGGAGAGACAGAATTCGACCACTTGCGGGACTACGGAGATCTCGTAGCATGGGGGAGGCGCGTCGGGCTTCTCTCGGAGGGATCGGCACGGCGGCTGCTACAGGAGGCAGAGGAGCAGCCTTCAGAGGCCGAGGCAACGTATGCGCGGACGCTGCTGCTGCGCGACGCTTTGTACGAGATCTTCGGCGCCGTTGCCCGTAAGGAGCATCCTCCAGAACATAGCCTGGAGTTGCTTCGGAGAGAAGAGTGTGCGGTTCTCGCTCGGGCCAGGCTGGTGCCGAAAGGCGAGGGCTACGCCTGGGAGTGGCCGGATGACGGCGATGTGGGAAGGGTGCTGTCTCCGGTCGTGCACGCGGCGGTGGAGCTATTGACCTCAGGTCCACTGGATCGGGTCAAAGCGTGTGCTGGTTGTCACTGGCTCTTCGTGGACGAGAGCAAGAACAGGAGCCGCCGCTGGTGCACGATGGAAGTGTGCGGAACGAACGAGAAGGTGCGCCGCTACCTCGCCCGCCGCGCGGCCGGACGTGGTTGAGTTGCTTTCAGGCCCGCGACGAGGCTATGGCAGGGGCAGCCCCGACCGCCACGAGCACGGCGAGCGCTACCTTCACGAGGTCGAAGCCCACGAACGGCGCCACGCCCTGCGCCACGGCTGCCGGGAGCGGCAGGCCCGCCACCACGGAGAGCCAGATCGCCCCGAGTGCGTAGATGACGGCGAGGGCAGCGCAACCGCACAGGAAGCCCATCCACAGCGCCCGGCGGCGCGTGGCCTCCCGCACGGTGAGGGCGGCCAGGCCGGCGAGGGCGGCGGCTATTGGGTAGGAGACGAGGTAGCCGCCGGTGGGACCTGCGATATGGCCGAGGCCGCCTGTGAACCCAGCGAAGACCGGCGCGCCTGCGGCCCCGATCAGGACGTATACCGCCTGCGACAAAGCTCCCTGATACGGTCCGAGCAACAGCCCCGAGAGTACGACCGCCAGGACCTGGAAGGTGAACGGAACCGGCGAGAACGGCAGCGGCACGGCGATCTGGGCCGCAACGGCCGTGACGGCCGCCATCAGTGCCACCCGCGTGATCGTATAAGCGCTCAACCTCTCCCTTTCTCGCGAACGGAACCATCGGGCACCGTACCCGCTCTTCCACGTTTTTTCCAGCCCCGGAATGTTTTTGCCGGACGTACCGGGGTAAGAAACACAAGCAGCAAGAAACTACGAACACGAGAGGAGAACATGGGCAGGCGGAGCAAAACCGGCCGGCGGGCCAGGAAAGAAGGAGCTATGAACAGGGCCAAAGGCCGCCTCAAAGAGGCAGCCGGTACCCTTACCGGAGATAAAAACAGGAAGGCCGAGGGCCGCTCCGACCAGCGTCGCAGCCGCCTCAAAGATAAGAAAAGCCGCCTGAAGGGTCTTCTCAAGTAGCGAAACCCGCGCGGACGAAAAAGAGAGGGCTAGGGTATTTCACCCCGGCCCTCTCCGTTGTTGCGGTGCCTGTCCGCTCGTTAGGCGGAAGCGGCCTTCAGCTTGCGGTCGAACTGGTCGATCAGGGTCTCGCGGCTCTTGTTCTGCTTCTCGTAGATCCGCAGCTCCCGGATCTCCGCCGCCGAGAGACCGTCGAGCCTCTTGGAGACCTCATCGACGTTCAACTCGTCGTAGTTGGCGATCGGTAGTCCGCCGCCAGTAGCCTCCCTCTCGACCAACCTCAGCCCTTCCTTGTAATAGGAGAGCGGGGTGTAGAGGAAGTCCATATAGGCGTCGAGGGTTTCGTTAACCACGGCCTGGAAAGCGCCGCGCTGGCCCTCGGCACGCTCGACTAGCTCGTGGGTGAGGGCTCGGTTGGCCTCAGCCTGGTGACGAAGCTCCTTGATGTAGGAGTCGGTCACACCCTGGGCGAATCGCACGTTACGCTCCCCGATACTCACGGCGAAATCCAGGACCGTCTTGTACGAGTCACCCGTTGTCCGGGCCACCCGCTCGGTCACCCTGCCACTCTTCTCCATGTAATCCATACGTCACTACCTCCTCTGTATCTTCAACTTTCAGTATGTGCAGTTTACATATATATTCCAGATTGTCAAGATGATCCAAGGTCTTGCACAAAAAGCCTCTCTACCATGCGACTTAGAGCTTCCGTCAATAGGCTGGCAACTTTTTGCACTTGGCTACTCTTCGAACGATCAAACTGCCTCTTCGCTACTGATTGACACATTTGCTACTCACCTATTGACGGAGCCTCTTATTGGTGTGTGTCTTCTCGAAACCACATCATCTAGTGCCACCATCCGAGTTTTTGTGCAAAGCTCATCGTTCCTTCCGCGTACCATACGCCAGAGCGAAACAGCTGGGTACGCCAATGCGCCGCCGAATGCTATTCGGACGAGCGCTGTGATCTCGTTTAGATTGATCCCCTTCGTTGGAAGTCGCCTCAACCGGCCCGTGCCACGAGGATCTCTGCCGTCAACATGTGCAACGAGTTCTGGCCGCTGGCAAGGGCTGGCCTGGGTCTTCGAGCTCGAGTGTAATCGATGTTTGATCTGGGTGTAATTATCTTGTTACCTTTCGCCGGTAGGCTGCGGATGATAAAAAAGTAGGCCTGCCGAATCTATTGGTCGAAAACAAGCCGGGAGAGGTGAGTGTGATGAGATTGAGAAAGATGGTTCTGCTACTGGCGGCGCTCGCTTTGGTCGTGTCGCTGGCGGCCTGCGGTTCGTCCGGGCAGGGACAGAAAGAGCAACCCAAGAAAGAGGAGCCGAAGAAGGAGGCGCCGAACAAGCAGGTTGCGCCGAAGAAGGGCCCCGAGAAGAAGAAAGAGACCGCCAAGGGGCCCGAGGACAGAACCCTCAAGCTCACCATCCCGGCGTTGAGGCGGATAGAGGACGACACCATACCGACCGGCAAGGGCACCAGGATGAAGCTGTTCCGCGACTATGCGGCGGTGCATATTGCGGGCACGGACTTCCCGTGGGAGGAGAACAGCAACGTCTACATCGCCGGTCACCGGCTCGGGTTCAAGAACACGGATAGCTGGCTGGCCTTCTATGACCTGGAGGACCTGAAGAAAGGCGACAAAGTCTACCTGACCGACGCCAACGGCAAGAAGTACACCTACAAGGTCTATCAGAAGAAGATCGTCGAGCCCACGGACCTCTCGGTGCTGAAGCCCATCAAGGGCAAGAGAATCGTCAGCCTCCAGACCTGCACGCTGCCGGACTACACGAAGCGCGTCATCTACCGGGCCGAGTTGCAAAAGTCCTGACCAGGGCGCGTAGAGGCTGAACTTCCGGCTGGCATTCGAGATCGAAGGGGCACGATGCCCCTTCCCCCTCGGCGTACTGGCACGATCCGGTAGGCGCATCCTTCGATGATTTTGGCCCTGGATCTCGGTACCGGTTCCGTCAAGGCCCTCTTGATGTCAGATACCGGCATCATCCAAGGTGAGGCTTCCGCGCCTTACGTCGTCCGATCTCCGAGATCCGGATGGGCCGAATCCTCACCCGAAGAGTGGTGGAAAGCCACCGCTGAAGCTATCAGAGAGGCCGTCGGCCCGCGCGGCAGTCAGGTATCGGCCCTCGGGCTCTCCGGCCAGATGCATGGAGTGGTTCTGTCGGATGCCTCCGGAGATCCACTCCGTTCCGCCATACTCTGGGCCGATACCCGCTCCCGTGAACAACTCGCCTCATACAGCGACCTCGACGAAAGCCTGCGCCGGAAGCTCGCCAACCCGCCAGCGGTCGGCATGGCCGGGCCGAGCCTGCTCTGGTTGCGTGACCACGAATCCGAACGCTACCGGATCGCCCGATGGGCACTGCAGCCCAAAGATTGGCTCCGGCTTCGCCTCACCGGAGAAGCCGCAGCCGAGCCCTCTGACGCCTCGGCCACCTTGCTCTACGATCTCGAATCCGACGGCTGGTCCGAAGATGTGATCGAGAGCCTCGGGCTGAGGACGGACTTTCTCGCCCCACTCGTAGGTTCCGCTGATGCCGCCGGCACGCTCACCCCGGAGGCCGCGGAACATCTCGGGATGCCGGCCGGGTTGCCGGTCGCGGCGGGCGCCGCGGACACGGCCGCCGCCATCCTCGGCACCGGTTTGTGGGAGCCGGGAACGCCGCAGCTCACGGTTGGCACGGGAGGCCAGATCGTGGCGCTTCGGGAAGATTCCGCTCCCGACCCCGATGGACGCACCCACCTCTATCGGACGGCGTGGGAGCCGGCCGGACGTTTCTACTCGATGGCCGCGATCCAGAACGCCGGCCTCGCCCTGGAGTGGGCCCGTAACGTGCTCGGCGCAACGTGGGATGACGTGTACAGGGAAGCCTTCGACGTGTCACCTGGCGCGGATGGGCTCCTGTTTCTGCCGTACCTCAGCGGGGAGCGGACGCCACGCTTCGACCCGGACGCCCGCGGCGCATGGACCGGCCTCGGTCTCAACCATAGTCGTGGTCACCTCCTTAGATCTGCCCTGGAAGGCGTAGCTTTCGCGCTTCGTGAGGGATTGGAGGCGCTGGAAGCAGCCGGCATCGCCGCGCCCGAACTGCGCCTGGCCGGGGGTGGATCCGCCGACGAGTCCTGGCGGCAACTCCTCGCCGACGTTCTGGGGCGCCCACTCGGGATTTTGCCCGGCTCCATTGCCTCATCTGCGTCAGCCCGCGGGGCGGCGATACTCGCTGGCCTTGCCTCGGGGATCTACCGGACGAGCGAGGATGTACTCGCGCTCGCGCCGGAGATCCAGGACGCGGTCCACCCCGGTCCAGATAGAGGCGAATACGAGGATTCGTACTCCCGATTCCGGGAACTATATCCCCGGCTATACGGATAGCCGAAGCAAAAATCCGGTGGATTGTGAGAGGAGCCGCAGGTCTGCTTGTCGCGGCTTGCTACACTACGGTCACATGAAGGTGAAGCGGCGAGTTCCGCAGTGGAGTTGGCGCAGGCTTTGTTGAGTGGAGAGTACAGGGATTTGTTGCGGGGGACGGAGCGCATCCGGTGGACCCTGGCCGATAGAGTCGGTCGAACGCTCTCGGATGCCGCCGCCGAACCTGCACATATGGCCGACGAGCGGGCCGTCCGCGTGGAAGTGCAGACGGGTCGCACAAAGCCTCTTTCGTGGCTCCGGGCGCAGAGCGTCACCCCGAAAATGTACTGGTCCGGGCGTGACCTGGACTTCGAGGCCGCTGCCGTCGGGATCGCGGATCTCGTGGAAGGTGATGGGGCGCCGGACCCCGCTTCGCTCCGCAAGCGGTTCGTCACGGGGTTGGCCGGGAGCGACCGGCTGGCCCGCTACTACGGTGGACTCCGCTTCGATCCCCGCGCAGAACCCGATAATGACTGGACGGCGTTTGGTGGGTACCGGTTCGTGCTGCCGAGGTTCGAGATGATAGTGGAGGACGGCGTCTCGAAGCTGGTCTGCAACCTGGTGCTCCCCTGGGATGCCGGTCGAGCCGATGAGATCCTGGAGGAGATAGAAGATCTCTCCTTCGAGCCTGCTTCACGTGGCATCCTGCCTGAACCCGTTTCGAGAACGGATACCCCCGAATGGCCGGGCTGGAAGGACAACGTCGAGCGAGCGCTGGCCGCTTTCGAGGAAGGAAGGCTGGGCAAGGTGGTGCTCGCGCGGCGGGCAGACTTCGAGTTCGATGAGGATCTCGCCCCGGCATTTCTGGCCGAAGTCCTGGAAGCCGCCACGCCTGGATGTTTCCATTTCTACGTGGAGCCCGAGGAGGGCGTCGCTTTCGTCGGAGCATCTCCCGAGCGGCTGTTCCGGCGCGAGGGGCGCGAAGTCCAGAGCGAAGCCGTCGCCGGAACCCGTCCGCGAGGCGAGTCCGAGACGGACGACGCTGAACTGCGCGATCAGCTCCTCGGGAGCGCGAAGGATCTCTCGGAACACGCCTACGTCCGGGACAGCATCAGGCAGGCGATGGGGGACCTCTGCGAGAGACTGAATGTTGATGAGCGGCTCTCCGAGATGAAGCTGGCTCGGGGACGCCATCTGGTTTCCGGGGTGCGTGGGACGCTGCGTAAGGGCGTCACGGACTGGGATCTGCTCGTGGCGATGCACCCGACGCCGGCCGTCGGCGGCCATCCGAGGGAAGACGCGCTGGCGGAGATACGGGCCTCCGAGCCGTTCGACCGCGGCTGGTATGCGGGACCGATGGGTTGGATCTCGGCCGACGCGGCGGAGTTCGCCGTCGGCATCCGCAGCGGCCTCGTGGACGGACGGACGCTCCGGTTGTTCTCGGGCGCGGGGATCGTCGCCGGGTCCGTGCCGGAGGAGGAGTGGGCGGAGATAGAGCAGAAGATCGGCGACTTCACCAGGATCTTCGGTGTCGAGCCCGGACACGTCACAAGCTAACCGGCTCTGGGCCGGCCTCATAGTCGAGGAACTGGTCCGCAACGGGATAGATTTCTTCTGCGTGGCTCCGGGGTCACGCTCGACGCCGCTCGTCGCCGCCATCGCGGAGAACCCGAAAGCCCGGAGCCTCGTCCACTTCGACGAGCGGGGCACGGCGTTCGCGGCACTGGGATACGCGCGGGCCACGGGGCGGCCTGCGGCCTGGATCACCACGTCCGGCACCGCCGTAGCCAACGGACTGCCCGCCGTCGTAGAGGCTTCCGTTGACGGTGTGCCCATGATATTGCTCACCGCGGACCGCCCGCCGGAACTGCGGCAGACCGGCGCCAACCAGACCATAGACCAGCCCGATATCTTCGGGGACTTCGTCCGCTGGCGCTTCGACCTGCCCGCCCCCGATCTCAGCATAGACCCTGCGATGGTCCTGACGACCGTGGATCAGGCCGCGTATCGCACCAGCCGCGCGCCCAGCGGACCCGTCCATCTCAACCTCATGTTCCGGGAGCCTTTCTTCTCCGATACAGAGGAGGCTTGGGACTCGAACGATTCCATACCCAATTCGTGGCGCGGAAGCGGCGAGCCGTACACCCGGTACGCAGCCACGAAATCCTCGGTTGACCGCGTGGAGATCGAGAGGCTGTGGGACGCGCTGCGTCCGGCTAAACGGGGGCTCGTCGTGGCCGGGCGTCTGGCCTCCCGGAAGCAGGGTGAGGCCGTGGCGCGGCTGGCTGAAACTTTGGGATGGCCGCTCCTGCCGGACATCGGATCTCAGGTACGTCTCGGCTCCGGGACGACGGTCTCGTACTACGACGCTCTGCTGTCGAGCGAAGCATTCGCGGATGGGCACGAGCCGGAGGCGGTGATCCAGGTCGGAGGACGCGCGCTCTCCAAGCGTCTCGAACAGTTCGTCGTCCGTTCTCGGCCCCATCCATACGTCGTGGTGCGCGACAATCCGTTCCGGCTGGACCCGGGCCACATGGTTACGCACAGCGTCGAGGCGGAAATCGTGAGTTTCTGCGCGGCGCTCGTGGAGGCCATCGGGGAGCGTTCGTCCGACGAAACCACCTGGACTTCGGGCTGGCGGGAGGCTTCTGAAGAGGCTGGACGATATCTGGATGGGTTGCTGTTTGGGGAGGCGGAGTTGAGCGAGCCTCTGGTGGCGCGTGTGGTCTCGCGGCATGTGCCGGAGGATCACGGTCTCGTTCTGGCGAGCAGCATGCCGGTGCGCGACGTGGACGCTTTCGCGGCGGTGGATGGTCCTCCTGTCCCGGTGGCCGCCAATCGGGGCGCGAGCGGCATTGATGGAACCGTCGCCACCGCAGCCGGGTTCGCGCGGGGCCTCGAACGTCCGGTCACGCTCGTGATCGGGGACCTAGCCCTCCTGCACGACCTGAACTCCCTCGCCCTGCTGCGCGAGACGCCCGTAATAGTCGTCGCCGTGAACAACGACGGCGGTGGCATCTTCAATTTCCTGCCGGTGTCCGGCCAGAAGGCGTTCTTCGAGCCGTACTTCGGAACGCCGCAGGGTGTCGGATTCGGGGACGCGGCGAAGATGTTCGGCCTCGGCTACGAGCAACCCCGCACGGCGGAGGAGTTTCTGGAGGCGTACCGCGCAGCGTGTTCCAGCGGAGAGTCCGCAATCATTGAGGTGCGCACGGATCGTGAGGAGAACGTCGCGCTGCACCGGAGGATACTGGCGGGGATCACGGCCGGGTCTTCGCTAGAGTAGTGGAGCGGGAACGTGAAATTCTGAAGAGATTTTTCACGGACCATCGGTGGTTTGAGGTTCGTTTGATGGGTTAGCGCAGCCGGCTATCTGGCCACAAGGAGGGTTTGATGAGAGACGAAAAGAACTCGACCGGGACAATGGGTGGATGCCTATGCGGCGCGGTGCGGTACGAGGTGAGCGGCCCTCTGCGTGCGGTCGTCAACTGTCACTGTGGACAATGCAGGCACACCAGCGGCCACTTCGTCGCGGCGACCGCCGTGCGACCCAAAGCCATGACCCTGATCGCCTCGGAGGGATTGCGATGGTATCAATCCTCTGATACAGCCCGCCGCGGCTTCTGCCAGAACTGCGGGTCCAGCCTCTTCTGGGAGCCCGTATCCGGGGAGAAGATAGTGATCATGGCTGGCACGCTGGACGGACCGACGGGACTCCGGACGGCGGCCCACATCTTCGTTGGGGACGCAGGTGACTACTACGAGATAGACGACGATCTGCCCCGCTTCGCCAGCGGAGACCACGGCGTCGAGATACCGGACGGTTGATCCGCCGTGGTTCACGGGAAGGTAACGGAGACGATACCGGCTTCGAGCAGTGAAGTCTTCGCCCTGATTCACGACTACGACCGCCGCCTGGAGTGGGACACCCTGCTCCGCGCCGCGTACCTGGACGACGGCCACACGAAGGCTGCCAGGGACGCGACCGCCGTGTGCGCCGGGAAGTGGTACCTTGGCGGCTTCGCCCTCAAGACCGTGTACGTGACCTTCGATCCCCCGAAGCTCGCCGCCGTCAAGATAGTCAACGAACCGCCCTTCTTCAAGGCCTGGGCCGCGTCGCTGCGCCACGAGGATATCGGTGACGGAAGCTCGCGCGTCACGTACACGTTCACCTTCACCGCGAAACCCCGTTCGCTGCGCTTAATCCTGGAGCCCGTGATGGGTCTCGCCTTCCGGCTGGAAACCCGAAAACGGCTGCGCGCCCTGAAGAAACACTTCGAGCGTCTCAATAATCCTCCCGGAGACGCATCCACGAAATGATCCAGAAGAAAGCCCGTGTCTCGCATCCTGGGACAAGGGGTATCCATCCGTTGTGGGAAGCGACAGATGGGAGCCAGGAATGGACGGAGCATTACCCCAGGTAGAGACACATATGTTCGAGGACGACGGGCGCATCCCGAACAACCCGGAGTTGCCGCTGCTCGTGTATCCTGGTGCGCTCTCCAGGACGGATGACCCTGATTCGGCTTTCCGGGCGATGCTGGATGAAAATGGGTGGGGCGGCGCATGGCGAAACGGTGTCTTTTCGTACCATCACTACCACTCGATCTCGCACGAGGTGCTCGGTGTCGTTGGTGGTGGCGCGAGGCTGACGTTCGGCGGCGCGTCGGGCGTAACGCTTGAGGTCGAGGCCGGGGATGTCGTGGTGATACCGGCCGGCGTAGGCCACAAGAACGAAGGATCGGATGCCGGCTTCGCGGCGATAGGGGCTTACCCTCGTGGCCAGGAATCTTATGACCTGCGCACTGGCGAAGAAGGCGAGCGCCCTGAGGTGCTGGAGAACATCAGCAACGTTGCCCTGCCGGAGCGGGACCCTGTCTTCGGGAAGAAAGGGCCACTCGTCGAGCGTTGGCATAGTCGTTCGTGAGACGGGAAACACATCCTTGCTGAACTACGTCTCTCGCGGTAACCCGGAGTCCCCGGCCTTCTTGCTGTTGCATGGTTTCATGGGTTCCGCCGGAGATTGGGACCACTTAGCCGGAGCGCTCTCTGAAGACTTCTTCTGCGGCGCCCCCGACCTGCCGGGGCACGGTGGCTCCGCCGGTCTCCCGGATGGAGCGTACACGATGGAGGGCGCGGCGCGGGCGGTGGTGGGGTTGATGGATGACATCGGTGTCATGCGGGCTACGGTCGCCGGATATTCGATGGGAGGACGGCTGGCACTATACCTGGCGTTGCGGCACCCGGAGCGGTGCGCCGGTCTCTTTCTTGAGTCCGCTTCGCCTGGCATCGAAAGCTCGGAAGAACGCGCCTCCCGCCATGAGGCCGACGAGGAGCGGGCGCTGCGCCTGGAGTCTGGGGACTTCGAGGAGTTCCTGCGTGACTGGTACGCGCAGCCGCTCTTCGCGTCGCTGGAGCGATATGAAGGGATGGTCGAGAGACTCATCGAGGTTCGCAAGAACAACGATCCAAGCGAGCTTGCGAAGTCGCTGCGCGGCATTGGGACCGGAAGCCAGCCGTCACTGCGGGGCGAGTTACCCAGACTTCGAGTTCCTGCGCTGGCGGTTGCCGGAGAGTTGGACGAAAAGTTCGCCGACATAGCCCGGCAGATGGCTGAGTTATCCCCGAAGATACGAGTCGAATTGGTGCCCGGCGCGGGGCACAACGTACACCTGGAGTCCACATATGTGTACACACAGCTCCTGCGAGAAGCTTCCGAATTGGAAGGCTGAAGGTGTCGTTCGCTGACTATTTCCGTTGCTATACTGGTCGCTGGCACCTGCCCGGAGGAGACTCGTGTGAGCAAGCTCGAAAAGATAGAAAACGAGGTTCGGCATCTCTCTACCGAAGAGCTTGCCGCATTCCGCGATTGGTTCCGCGAGTTCGACGCCGAAGCCTGGGATCGTGAGATCGAGTTCGATGCATCAGCCGGGAAGCTCGACGCGCTGGCGGACAGGGCGCTAGATGCGCACCGCGCCGGCAAGACGACGCCTCTTTGAAACATTTCTCTTCACCGGATTTCTGGAAAAGCTACCATGCGTTGCAGGCTTCGGTTCGGAGGCTCGCGGACAAGAACTTCGAGTTACTGAAGGAGGATCCTCGGCATCCATCCTTGTACTTCAAACGAGCAGGTCGTTTCTTCTCGGTGCGCGTTGGTCGCTCGCACCGGGCTCTCAGCGTCGAAGTCGAGGACGGAGTTCTGTGGTTCTGGGTAGGAAGTCACGCCGACTACGATAAGATCGTTCGTTAGCAAGTTTCGCCGTTATGACGTCTATCTCATACATATAATCCAACCCATGACTGACATAGCCTGGAATCCAGCTGAAGAGTTCACGGACATCAAGTACGAGAAGGTGGAGGGAATAGCCAAGATCACCATCAACCGCCCCGAGGTGCGGAACGCCTTTCGTCCGCTGACGGTGATAGAGATGTCGCGGGCGCTCGACGATGCCCGCGAGGACAACGAGGTCGGCGTGATCATCCTGACCGGCGAGGGGACCGACGCTTTTTGCTCCGGCGGCGACCAGAAGGTGCGCGGCGACGCGGGATACCTGGAAGACCCGGACGACCCGAAGCGGACACCCGGCGGCGCGTCGGTCGGGCGTTTTCACGTTACGGATCTTCACGTCCAGATCCGCCGTTGCCCCAAGCCCGTCATCGCGATGGTTGCCGGATGGGCGGTCGGCGGCGGCCACGTGCTTCACGTGGTCTGTGACCTGACGATAGCGGCGGACAACGCGAGGTTCGGACAGGTCGGGCCGAAAGTAGGCAGCTTCGACGGTGGCTTCGGGGCATCCATCCTCACCCAGCTCGTCGGGCCGAAGAAGGCGAAGGAGATGTGGTTCCTCTGCCGGATGTACTCCGCTGAGGAGGCGCTGGAGATGGGGCTCGTGAACGCGGTGGTGCCGCTCGCGGATCTGGAATCCGAAACCGTCCGCTGGTGCCGGGAGATGCTGGAGCGTTCCCCGTTCGCGCTGCGGCTCCTGAAGGCGAGCTTCCACGCCCACGAGGACGGGTTCGCCGGTATCCAGCAACTCGCCCATGACGCGAACCTCCTCTTCTACGGGAGTGAGGAGGCCCAGGAGGGCCGCGACGCATACAAGGAGAAGCGCCCGCCGGACTTCTCAAAGTTCCCCCGCCGTCCCTGAGAAGGTGAGGATCTCCGGCTTCGGGATCTACCGCTACGCACTCCCCTTTACCGAGCCGCTGACTCTGAAGGGCACGACCCTCCACGGCCGCGAGGGATTGCTGCTGCGACTCACCGGCGACGACTCCGAGGGCTGGGGTGAGGCGGCCCCGCTCCCCGGCTTCAGCCGCGAGACCCTGGATGAGGCGACTGACCAGTTGTTGGAAGCCTCCGAGGCGATGTCCGCTACAGGGAGATCTCCGTCAGAAAACGTGCCGGCCACCCTCGGTGCCACAACCGCTCCGTCTGTGCGCTTCGCCGTCGAACTAGCGACCCTGAACCTGAATGCTAATCGCCGCGATGCCTCGGCGCTGGAACTGCTCGATACAAACGCTAGTGGGCTGCTGCCGGTGAACGGCCTGCTCTCCGGCCTGGCGTATGAGGTCGTGGCTGAGGCCCGTCGCATGCGAGATGCCGGCTACCGTGCCGTCAAGCTCAAAGTCGGTGGCCTGCCCGTGAGGGAGGACGCAGAACTGGTGCGGGACGTGGGCGGCGTTCTGGGTGACGGCGTCTCGCTGCGCCTCGATGCGAATCGGGCATGGAGCTTCGATGAGGCGATGGAGTTTGCCCGCGCCACACGGGATGTCCACATTGAGTACGTCGAGGAGCCACTCGCGGACGCGGCACTGTTGCCGCGTTTCGCGGAAGAGGTGAATGTGCCGGTTGCCCTCGACGAGTCGCTGGTCGGGATGGAGCCGGAGGATCTGGCCCCTCACGGGTACGCGTGGGCCATAGTGCTCAAGCCGACTCTGCTCGGCGGTATTTCACACACGTTGCGGTTTGCGGATCAGGCGCGCCGCCTCGGCATAACGCCCGTTATAAGCGCCGCTTACGAGTGCGGTATCGGGACGCTTGGCCTGATCTCACTCTCCGTCGCCATCGGAGGTGCGCCCGCCGGCCTGGATACATACAGGCGGCTGGCAGGGGATGTCCTAATCCCACCGCTCGAACTCCACTCTCCCACCATCGACGTCCGCTCGATGCTGGAAGCTACGAGGTCGGTTGATGCGGACAGGCTCGAACTCATCGCGAGTTTTTGATCGCCAACCCGGAGGCGCGGTATACTCCCTGGCATGTAGCTGACTCTTTTGCCCGGTTATTCACGGTTCCGTTCGTGCCGCCTTGCAAAGGAGTCCCGCGTGCTCGCCCAACTTACAAACATCTCGCTCTCATTCCCCGATAAGAAAGTACTCGAAGAAGTTTCCCTGACCGTCTATCCGGGAGACAGGATCTCGCTTACCGGCGGGAACGGTTGCGGTAAAACCACCCTCCTCCGCATGCTGATAGGCGCCGTGAAACCAGACTCCGGGAATGTCTCACTCGCCAGAGGACTCAGGCTCGGCTATCTGGAACAGGACTTCGCGGGCCTCGAAGAAGCCCCCGGACGCTCCTGCCTGGATGCCGCGCTGGAGCCTTTCCGGAAGTTGATCGAACTGGAATCTCGCATAAACCATCTATCGGCTGCGCTCGGCGAGACGGACGGTGAAGAACAGGCAAAGCTCCTTGAAGAGCTTGGCGTCGCCCAGCAGAGGTTCGAGGCCGGGAACGGCTACGGGTTCAGGCCGCGCGCGGAGGTTACTCTGAACGGGCTGGGGTTGCCGGAAGAGTTCTGGGAACGGACGGTCGCGGAACTTTCGGCGGGTCAGAGGATGAGGCTCGCCCTCGGGCGGATGCTGCTCGGGGAGCACGACCTGATCCTGCTTGACGAGCCAACCAACCACCTCGACGTGCCCACTCGCGAGTGGCTGGAGGAACATCTCCTGTCCACGCACACGGCGTACGTGATCGTCTCCCACGACCGGCGCTTCCTAGACACGGTCGCCTCGAAAGTGGCCCACCTCGACCGGGGGAGCCTCAAGCTCTATACGGGCAACTACTCGGCTTTCCGCAGGCAACTTCAGCGATCCGAAGAGGAAGGCTGGCGCAACTACGAGAAGAACCAGAAGCTCGCCCGCAGGCTGCAGCGCCAGGCCAACGAGTACCGCAACTGGTCTGGCGCAAAGGAGAAGGAGAAACGTGGTGCGGCGGACAAGGGCTTCGTCGGCCACAGGTCAGCGAAGCTGATGAAGCGGGCGCTCCACGCCCAGCGCAGGATGGAGGAAACTGCCGAGAACGCCCGCTCCGAAAAACCCTTCGAGAAAGATCCCGTGAAGATCCAGTTCGCCTCCACGCGGGGCCGCAACCTTCTCACCGTCGAGAACCTGGCGGTCGGCCACGGAGAACCGCTGGCCGATGGCATCTCTTTCCACCTCGAAGCGGGGGACAGCCTCGCGGTCGTCGGGCCAAACGGGTGCGGCAAGACCTCGCTGCTGAGGACCATACTGGACGAGATGCCGCTCCTCGCTGGAAGCACGCGTCTTAGCCCCTCCGCACGAGTCGGATATTTCGACCAGGACAACCGACGCATCTTACGTGGCCGCACGGCGCTCGAAGCGGTTCTCGAGGCGGGCTGCGACGAGACGCTCGCCCGCACCGTGATGGGCAGGATGGGCGTGAGGCGGGAGACCGTCAACAAGTCGGCGGGCAGGCTCAGTTCCGGGGAGCGGGCGAAGACCCTGCTCGCGAAGCTCATCCTCGGCGGCCACAACCTGCTCGTCCTCGACGAGCCGACCAACCACCTCGACATCGAGACCCAGGACGTGCTCCTCGAAGCCCTCGCGGAGTTCCCCGGCGCCATGCTCTTCGTCTCCCACGACAGGTACTTCGTGGACGCCCTCGCCACGCAGCGGCTCGAGATGGAGGCCGGAGCGGCTATCATGATCACGTGATGACCAGTTCGGAGACCGTACCGTGCCCGCTGCGCGCGGCGTCCTTCGCCTCGCCCGACGCGCCTGCCGTAATGGGACCGTCCGGCACCCTGACCTACGCGGAACTCGACAACCGGGTGTCGGCGGCTGCGGTAAACCTGGCGCAGATGGAGCTAGGGACCGGGGATCGCGTCGCGCTCTATTTGCCCAAAGACGATCGGTACATTGTCCTGCTGCTTGCAATGATCCGAACCGGCATCGTCGCGTGCCCCATGAGCGCCAGGTTTCCGCCTGCCGGTGTCGCGCCGTTGCTCCGAAAGGCCGCGTGCAGTGCCCTCGTCTCAGAAGACGAAGAGCTGTTCCAGGCTGTTGGCGGCGCTGTTCGGAAGCTGCGCCCCCAAGAACTCCTGAAAGCTGGCCTGGATCGCACCGAGTCCGTCAATCCACTGGAGATTCCGCTCTCCCGTCCGGCCACGGTCGTATTCACGTCGGGTAGCACCGGTACGCCGAAGGCGGCTCTTCACACGTTCGGAAACCACTACTACAACGCGCTCGGCTCGAACGAGAACATTACGCTCGACGCGAAGCGCGGCGACCGCTGGCTACACTCGCTGCCGCTCTACCATGTCGGGGGGCTCTCTATCCTGTTCCGGTGCCTGCTCGCCGGGGTGGCGATGATCCTGCCTGACCCTGAAGCATCGCTTGGCCGGTCCATCGCCGAAAGCTGCGCGACGCACGTCTCGCTCGTCGCCGCGCAGCTCAGGCGGCTGCTCGTGGAGGACGCGGACCTCGGAGCCTTGAAGGCGATACTTCTCGGCGGCAGCGGTATCCCCGACGTCCTCCTCGACGAGGCGCACGGGCGCGGGTTGCCGGTACATACCAGCTACGGCCTCACTGAGATGGCCTCCCAGGTGACCACAACCCGGCCCGGCGCTTCGAGGGACGAGCTGCGCACGTCCGGCGCCGCGCTGTGCTACCGGAGGGTGAGAGTGGCGGAGGACGGGGAGATCCTGGTCTCCGGCGAGACGCTCTTCGCCGGTTATCTCCACGAAGATGGGCTCGAAGAGCCTTTCGACGAGGACGGTTGGTTCCACACCCGCGACGTCGGCGAGATAGACGGGGAAGGCCGTCTGCGCGTCGCCGGGAGGAAGGACAACCTCTTCATCTCCGGCGGCGAGAACGTGCAGCCCGAGGAGATCGAAGCCGAGCTCCGACGCCTCGAAGGTGTGGAGGACGCGGTCATCGTTCCCGTCCCGGACGCCGAGTTCGGAGAGCGTCCCGTCGCCTTCGTGCGGATGAAGGACGGAGATCCACCGCCACCGGGTATCGCCGCCGAGCTAGAGACCATCTTGCCGCGCTTCAAGCTACCGGGCTCCTTTCACGGCTGGCCCGAAGATGTCGGGCAGGCCGGAATGAAGGTTGATCGGGCTTTCTTCCGGGAGCGGGCGCGGTTCCTGGCTTCAGAGGATGGTTAGGGAATTCCGGGCGTGCCGTGAACGGGAACTGACCGCCGGTGGCAGCAGCCCGCCCACTTCATGTCGAGGCTGATGGGCTGGCCGCGCTGGATCTATTTCCGTATCACCGATCTCGCTGGTTGGGCCGTGGTTATCGGGTCCGCGTGCCGATGCACAACCTTCCACACACCGTTCTCGGGCCGGAAGATCATCGTGGCCCGCAGGGTGTACGGGGTGATCTCCGCTCTCTCGCCAACCCTGGACTTGAGTTGCTCCAATTGCACAACGTAGGCAAGCTCAGGGGTCACGTACTTCGCCACGATCTCGAAGCCGGTGGCCTCGCCATCCCGGCGTAGCGATGCGGCATGCTCCATGGCCTCGGCGACCTGATCCCATCCACGCACCGGAGGACCATAGGGGTTGGCAAGGCTTACGTCTTCTCGATGTGAGAGTAGCTTCTGCGCAGGCTCGGGGTTCCCTTCATAAACTCGCCCAGCGCTTGCTGATACCGTTCGATCAGTTCGTCAACGGCATCTACCGCATTCACCCGAATATCCTCCCGGTTGACTGCCCCACGCCCCTATCCCCGAAAAGGTGAGCGTGAACCTCATCTTACATGCTACTGAAGGCGTAACCTCTTGGGGAGAGCGCCGAGGATGTTTATGCAGGATTCCAGACTGCACGGATGTTGGCTAGCCTGGGCTGTTTTTCGCAACGCCATCTCGGGCGGGAAACGCTATAGAACGGAGGCGCTTCGGAAGGCGTTGATACTGCCAGTCACGCTCCCTGGTGGCAGCGGCGGAGTCGGTAGAGGCTGTGGCGGAAGCGAAGCTAGCGGCCTTTACGGCGTAGCTGGCGGCGTGTGGGGCGTGACCGGCGACGTGGGCGGTTGCGGCGGCGTGGCCAGCCGAGCGGGCAGCGGCGCGGGCCGGACCTCGAACGGCGTCACGGGCTGCGGCGTGGGCTACAAGCGCGGCGGCGCGCGCCTCGCTCACCGGGATCTCACCACGCGCCCAGGCACGACCCGCTTCGATTGCTTTCCGTGGCCGGTCGTCTTCCGGGTCCGGGTACTTCTCCTCGAAGTATGGGAGCATGTGTTCGGCGCAGTCAGCGGCCCAGAGAGCCAGTGAGATCTGGTCCTGCTTGCCGAGTCCCACTTCTCTTCCTGCTTCAGCCGCCTGCGAGACAAATCCCGGGAGGCTATCCGGCTTCGATCACCGCCACGGCCTCTATCTCGACTAGAAGGCTAGGGTGGATGAGCGCGGAGACCTCGACCATGGAGGAGGCCGGGTACGGCTCCTCGAAGTAGCGGCGGCGCACCTCGTGGATGGCGTCGTAGTCACCCATGTCGCGGATAAAGACCGTGACCTTGACGATGTCCCGCAGTGTTCCGCCAGCCGCTTCGAGCGCGGCCTTTACGTTCTCCAGCACCGTCTCCGTCTGGAGTTTCACGTCGCCCTCGCCGACCACGTTACCGTCGGCGTCTATCGAGACCATGCCTGAGACGTAGACGGTGCGTCCCACCGGCGCCTCCATCCCGGCCGAGAACGCTCCGCCCCGAGGAGGGTCGGGGAGCTTGGAACTGCGGATCACCCTTCCTGCCATTGTGCCCTCCCTTTGTGTGTCACAGCCCGGCGGGCGCGTGGTCAAGTTGGGCCACCCCGCTCTCGATGGCTGCGGCCCGCACGGCCTCTGCCACCCGCTGATGCACGTTCTCGTCGAGGGCGTCTGGGACGAGCTCCGACTCGGCGGTGAGATCTGCGAGGGTCTCGGCCGCAGCCAGCTTCATCTCCTTGTTGATGGTGATCGAACCAGCGAGCAGGGCGCCCCGGAACACGCCGGGATAGCCGAGCACGTTGTTCACGCTCGTTCCGTCGGCGGCGAACGCCGCGCCTGCGGCGAGCGCATCCTCAACCTCTATCTCCGGGCGTGGGTTGGTGAGGGCCAGGATGACCTGGCCTTCACGTACAGATTTAGGCTTTATGAGGCCGGGGACGCCGGTCGTCGCGACCACCAAGTCCGCCTCCCGCATCAGGGTGTCGAGGTCGGGGCAGATCTCGACCCCCCTGTTTCTGGCCCTTTCGTGGCTGGCCTCGTTCGGGTCGGAGGCGATGACCCTGCGGGCTCCGGCGTCCACCATCAGCGCGGCGAGGCCGAACCCTGCGGCGCCGAGCCCGATCTGTCCTACCACCTGCTCCTCCAGCTTCAGCCCGGCGTTGCGGCAGGCCACGATCACCGCTGCAACGCCCACGACAGCCGTCCCGTGCACGTCGTCGTGCATCACCGGCATCGGCAGTTCCTCGATGAGGCGCGCTTCGATCTCGAAACACTCGGGCGCAGAGATGTCCTCCAGATGAATGCCCCCGAAGCCAGGCGCGATGCGCTTCACCGTCTCGACGAATTCATCGGGCTCCTTCGTATCCACCAGGATGGGGATTGCTGAGATACCAGCGAGCTGGCGATAGAAGACGGCCTTGCCCTCCATCACTGGCATCGAAGCCACGGGCCCGATATCCCCGAGCCCGAGGACGCGCGTGCCGTTGGTGCAGATGGCGACGCTCCGTCCGATCATGGTCAGCCGGCTCGCCTGGGAAGGGTCGTCCTTGATCGCCGTGCAAGCCCGTGCAACCCCCGGCGTATACACGTCGCGCATGTCCTGTACCGTCCTGACAGGCTGGCGCGGCTCGATCGTCAGCTTGCCGCCTTCGTGCTTGATGAGGGCGCGGTCCCGGTACCAGAGAACCTTGACCCCATCCAGCTCGCCTATGTGGTCCGCCACCTGTCCGGCGTGGTCGTGGTCGGTGACCTCGATGGTGATCTCACGAATCGAAGCGTCGCGCCCGACGTTGAGCGTCGTGACGTCCCCGATCAGCCCCTCACCTTCGCCGATAGCCCCGGTCACCCGCGCCAGCGAGCCCGGCCGGTGCGGCGCCTGAATACGGTACGTGTAATCCAGCGACAAAACGTCTCCCCTCTTTTCCCCAGGATGGTCCTCGGTCAAGCTTACCGGAGCCTCAGCCGCGAGGCCAACGCCGTTGGTGATTGTCGCCGCGGGTTGTCAAACGCGCGCTGTCTGCTAAACTGGTACTCGTAATAGAAGGTGGGTTACTGCAGCATAGGATACCGTCCTGGGCGTGAGCAGGGGCGGTTTTGTTTGGTGGGGCCCAGGAACAGAAAGGTGGGCTCCAACTATGGCCCAGGGAACAGTGAAGTGGTTCAGCGACGAGAAGGGCTACGGCTTTATCTCACCCGACGATGGGGGCGAGGATCTCTTCGTGCACCACACGGGAATTACGGGCAACGGATTCAAGAGCCTCGACGAGGGTGCCAAGGTGACCTACGAGGCGACCCAGGGCAAGAAGGGGATGCAGGCGGAGAACGTTACCCCAGCATAGCGAACCGGAACACAACCGGATAGCGTAAGGACCGGGGCCTCAGCCCCGGTCTTTCCTTTTCGCCAAAGTTATAGGGGACTACGTCCACGAACCGGCAGGGTCGAGGAGTGCGTCTCTGGGAGGTCTCTTGGAATACGTAGTTGCCGTATTGGTTGGGTTCGTGTTGGCGGAGGTGGCTACCTTTATCTCCACGGTCTACCTGCATCGGGTTTTGTCTCACAAGTCCATCCGGCTCCACCCGGCGCTGACGATGGTCATGCGCTTCGGAACGTGGATGCTAACGAGCATCTCGCCCCGGGAGTGGGTGGCCGTCCACCGCAAGCACCATAACTTCACCGACGTGGAGGGGGACCCTCACAGCCCCCACGTCGAGGGTTACTGGCAGATCATGATCGGCAACGTCTACTACTACCGCCGTGAAGCCAACGACGGCGATACCCTTGAGAAGTACGCCTCCGACCTGCCGTACGACCGGCTGGACCGGGTGCTCCTGCGGCGTGGCGTTCTGGGCTTCTCCCTGACGGGTGTGATCCTGGTGCTCGTTATGGGGCTCTGGCCCGGTCTCGTTGCGCTGGCGACCCTCGCGGTGGTGTACCTGGGGTTCAGCGCCGCGATAAACGGCGCGGGCCACACCTTTGGCTACAAGACCTTTGCGAATGACGCCACCAACCTCAGGTTGCTTGCCCTGATCACCTTCGGCGAGGGCCTGCACAACAACCACCACGCCCGCCCCGCGGCCCCGAAGCTCTCCGCCTTCCGCGGCGAGTTCGACCCCGCATGGCCCATCATCCGGCTCCTGGTCGCCCTCCGGCTGGCCGAAGTTCTTACCCGGGTGGACGAGGGCTGGGAGAACCACCGCCGCCGCATCCCGAAGACCACCCCTGGTCCTTTGGGCACATCCACGGCCGCCGCGAAAGTCGTGGCGAAAGACTAACCGCGCGGAGAGCATCTGCGGCACCAGGTAGCGGTCCTTCATGTGTAGGTACACGAGCCGTCTTCTGCCCGTCAATTACGGACATCGGGCCAAAGACTCCGGCGTCGGTGGCGGATAAATTACGATGGGCAATCTATCCAGGAGGTCGAGTTTGAAGACGTTCGGCAATGCGCGCAGCTACACGGAGTATGATCGCATCGCGCTTCCAGAGGGCATACTGGCTCTTGGCGCGGCGGCCGGAAGCGAGGGCATAATCAACCGGTTGGATTACCAGCACAACAACGTCTACGCCGACGTTACGGTAACCTACTCCACCCAAGAGCCACGGGGCTCGGTCTTCATGGAGATCACACCCAAAGAGAGAGTCCTGTCCTACTCGGTGGGCGCGTAGAGGGCGAATACCCCTCCGCGCCACTCAACCCAGCAGCAAATAGAGCAACGCCTTCCGGGTGTGCAGGCGGTTCTCGGTCTGGTCGAAGACCCGGCTCCGGTGAACGCCTGTGACCTCGACCGTGACTCCCTCGCTGTGGTGTGTGGACGTTACTGGTCTGGTTCGTGGAGATCAACGTCCAGCTTCCGAAAGTCCTCATCGAAGGAAGCGACGCCCTCTCCGCGGGATCGCGCGGATTCAGCGAGGAGCGCGTCGGCGAAGTCTACGTTGTTCTCCGCCATACTTTCGAGAGCGCGTACGATCACGTTCGCCCCCTCGGTCTTGAGCCCATGCTCCGTGAGCAGCGGAACGAGCACACCTGCAATATCCTCTTTGGAGTGGCCGTAGAATGACTGGAGCACCCAGACCGTCTCGGCCACCACCACGGAGTGAACCTTCAGCAGTATTTCGCCGTTCTTTGCACGCTGCAACAGGCGCTCGGATCGAACAGCCATCTCCTCCGGTTCTCCAGTTAAGAAACGCAGCAGGATATCGGCGTCCGCCCAGTAGACCTCGCGGCTCAAGAACGTTCGTCCCCGAGAATCACTTCAGCGACGTGCCTACGGGCCGCCTCACGTTCGACTTCCCGGCCAGGGTAAGGCCGTCCCGCCGGCAGGCTGCCCCTCAACTCTTCCAGCGTCCTGCGCTTCTCCACCCGCAGACGTATGGTGTCCCCCTCCACATCAAACGCCAGCCTGTCTCCCGGCTCCAACCCCAAACGGTCCCGGACCCGCTTCGGGATGGTGAGTTGACCCTTACTGGTTATCGTAGCCTTCTGCACGAACATGCTCCTTACTTAGTTAAAACAATCTTACTAGATGTGGGATCAACGCGGTTGTGTTTCCGGATAAAGACGTTCTCCCGGCTAGCCAAGCGCCGGTAAAGAGGGCACGTGTAACGGTTTGCCGATGTTACCGTGCCGCGCCGCCATTTCTCGTTGGAGGTCGGGGATGCCTGCGATGCGGGTCATGAACCTCGTCTCTCTTGTCACGTCCGAGGTCGAGGCGCTACTTCCGGCGGTGGGTTCGTCGCCAATGCGCGGCGTTTATGCAGGCTGAGGTTCGAGCGTTGGGGCTGGTCGTTGTGGGCAAGGCGTATTTGTCGGATACTTGTTCCTTCGGAGAGGGAGTACAACCTGAAAGGGATCGAAAACACCGTGACGCCAAACGCCCTCCAGAAGCTTCAAGACCTGTTGAGAGAGCTCTCCCAGTTCGAGAACGCGGACCTGGACTTCGGCATCTACCGCATCATGAACCACAAGCGTCGCGAGATCCGTCGCTTCGTGGACGATGGCCTACCCGGCGTGGTGGACGAGGCCCTGCAGGGCGGCGCGGTGGCGCGGCAGGCGGCCCAGGCCGAGGAGCTGCGGAAGACCACGGATCGGGTCACGGAAACCTTCGGCGAGTACGCGATAAACGCCAACGGGGAACTGAACGAGGGCTTCCGAGAGACGCCGCTCGGCAAACAGTACCTGGACCTGCGCGCCAGGGCGGGCGGCGCCGTGGACCTCGAAGACCTGAAGGCCACGATCTTCAACCACGTCTACACCTTCTTCTCCCGTTACTACGACGACGGCGACTTCCTCTCCAGGATGCGCTACTCCCGGCGGAGGAAGTACGCCGTCCCGTACAACGGCGAGGAGGTCTACCTGCACTGGGCCAACGCCGACCAGTACTACGTGAAGACCGGCGAGCACTTCTCCGACTACCGCTACAGGTCCGGCGGCGTCAACGTCCGCTTAGAGCTCGTCGCCGCCGATACCGAGCAGAACAACGTGAAGGGCGAGAAGCGTTTCTTCGTGCCGCGAACGAAGAGCGCGGCCTTCGACGAGGGTGGCGGCACGCTGACCATCCCCTTCGAGTACCGGCCGCTGACCGCGAAGGAAGGGACCGCCTACGGCACGCGCAACCAGCAGGAGAGGATCATCGAGGAGTTGACGGCTGACCTCCCGGCCCGGCTGAAGAAGCACCCGGACGCCCTGGCCGCGCTGGAGCCGGCGGGCAGCCTGGAACGCCACCTGCGCCGCTACACCCGCCGCAACACCTCCGACTTCTTCGTCCACAAGGACCTGAAGGGTTTCCTGGAAGGGGAGCTGGACTTCTACCTCAAGAACGAGGTGCTGGACGTGGACGACCTGAACGCCTGGGGGCCGGAGCGGTCGGAGGGCTGGTTCGAGGTGATGCGGGCGGTGAAGGCCGTCGGGCGCGGCGTCATCGCGTTCCTAGCCCAGATCGAAGACTTCCAGAAACGGCTCTTCGAGAAGAAGAAGCTCGTCGTCGCCGCCGACTACTGCATGACTCTGGACCGCGTGCCCGAGGCGTTGTACGCGGAGATCGCCGCCAACGATGCCCAGCGCGAGGAGTGGAGGGAACTTTTCCACATACACGAGATCGAGGAGTCCATCACCGAGCCCGGCTACTCGACGCCGCTGACCGTGGACTTCTTGAAGGCCAACCCGTTCCTGGTGCTCGACACCAGGCACTTCGACGAGGGCTTCAAGGACCGGCTGCTGGCGGGCATCGAGGACCTGGACGAGACGACCGGCGGGCTCCTGATCGAGAGCGAGAACTTCCAGGCGCTCAACCTGCTACAGGAACGCTACCGCGAGCAGGTCAAGTGCATCTACATAGACCCACCGTACAACACGGGGGATGACGGTTTCATCTACAAAGACAGGTACCAACATTCGTCGTGGCTTTCGATGATCAACGACCGGTTGTTGAAGGCGCGTTCGTTCAATAACGCGGATGGAACAATCGTGGTCAGCGTTGATGATGTGGAAGTCGAAAGGCTCGCAGATTCATTGGATAGGACCTACGGCCCGAACAATCAACTTGCCACGTTGATCTGGGATAGAAACCGTAAGAACGACGCGAAGTTCTTTTCAGTAGGTCACGAGTACATGCTGGTCTACGCAAGAGATAGAGGTCTTCTCGAAGACAAAGGCATCAGATTCAGAGAGCCGAAAGAAGGTTTGGAAGACGCGAAGGCTGAGTTCGAACGCCTGGAAAGAAATACGAAGATGACTGGCAGAAGGTACGAGACGGCTGGCTGTCGTTCTTCGACAACATTCCTGTGGCCGATCCTCGGCGACGCCTTATGCGCTACACGAAGGTCGGCCCACGTGGACCTTACCGGGACGATGGAAATATCAACTGGCCCGGAAGCGGAGGCCCTCGGTATGAGATCCTTCATCCTGAAACAAACAAGCCCGTCAAGGTTCCGACCTCCGGCTGGAGATATAAAAATCCCGCAAGATTCTGGGAGATATATAACGACGGAAAGATTGTTTTCGGCACTGATGAGACTACTGTCCCGAGCACGGTGTCTTACCTGTTTGAGAACAGCGACCAGGTGATGCCCAGCGTTTTCTACAGTTACGCGCAGACTGCAGCGCAGGAGTTCAATCACTTGTTCCGTGAAAAAGGTGTTTTCGACAACCCGAAGAACTGGCGAGACATTTTGAGGTTAGTCACCTACCTAGCCGACGAGGGGGACACGATCCTGGATTTCTTTGCTGGTTCTGGCACCACCGCGCATTCTGTTATCAACGCCAATCGGAAAGATGGCGGCGACAGGAAGTACATCCTGGTGGAGATGGGGGAGTACTTCGAGACGGTGATGAAGCCGCGCATCCTGAAGGTGATCTACTCGAAGGACTGGCGCGACGGGAAGCCCGTCTCGCGCGAGGGCACGAGCCACGCCTTCAAGTACATGAAGCTCGAGTCCTACGAGGACGCCCTGGACAACGTCTCCTTCACCCACGCAAAAGAGGGGCAGGCGGCGCTCGAACTCTACGGCGACGAATACCTGCTCCGCTACATGCTGGACTTCGAGACGCGGGGCAGCGCTTCGCTCCTCAACGTCGAGAAGCTCGCAGCGCCCTTCCGCTACAAACTGCGCCTGCGCGACGGCGAGGAGAAGCGGTCGGTCTCCGTGGACCTGCCTGAGACCTTCGCGTACCTGCTCGGCCTGCGCGTCCGGACCCGCAAGGTGTACCACGACGGAGAGCGACGCTACCTCGTCTACCGGGGCCAGACGCCGGAGCGGGGCGAGGTCGTGGCGATCTGGCGCGACACCGAAGGCTGGACCGAAGACGACTTCGAGCGCGACCGAGACTTCGTCCAGGAAAACGGACTCGCAGAAGGCGCCGATGAGGTCTTCGTGAACGGCGACTCCTTCATCCCCGAGGCCAGGCCTCTCGATAGCGTCTTCAAGCGGCTGATGCTCGCTGGGCCGGCCGTCGGCTAGCAACGGCGTCGGCACACCCGCTATACTTGGCGCGGAAGTCGGCAAGTATAGCGGGTATGGAGCACGTCGGTAGAGCGCACGTAGAAAGACGGAATCTGGCTCATGAATGGCGCAGAAACCAGTGCCGACCGAGATGCGATGGAAGCGGCCAGGGCCTATCTCGTACGCGAGTTGTCGGATGGGGCGACGCGCGGGAAGCTGCGCGGCACGCCCCGCCACCGGCGGCCGAAGGTGAAGGGAACGCCCGCCTCCAGTACCGTGATAGAAGCCCGGCGCTGAAGATCGAGGCCGGAAGGCAATGATGTCCAGCCCGATGCGCTTACCGGGCGCCCGAAAAGCGCACGAACCGCTAGAATAGAGTTTTATGAGAGACCGCACCTACAGCACGGAGGAGGTTGTCCGGCGCGGGCGTGAGATCTACGAGCGCGAGGTCCGCGCCGATGTTGAAGTCTCCCACGACAGCGAGTTTGTGGTCGTGGACGTCACCACCGGAGCCTGGGAGGTCGACAAAGACGACGTGGCGGCATCGGACAGGGTTCTCACCAGGAACCCCGGCGCCGTGCTCTACTTCGCCAGGGTGGGACGTCCCGCAGCCTACCGTCTGGGCGCCCGCTAGAGCATCCCGTGTCTGGCCTGATGACCACGTCGGCTACGCTATGGCGATGAGGGGTATGGTTACTGCCGACGGCCACGAAGCGATGCTGAACGTCGAGGTCCTTTCTCCGACAAGCGGCCCTCGCTCCGGGTCGAGACAGTGGTGGACACCGGCTTCACCGGACACCTCACCCTCCCGACCACGACCGTCGAAGCTCTTGAACTGCCGATCGTGGGCAGCGCCGAGTCGATACTGGCCGACGGCCGCCTGGTGTTGGAAGATGTCTGCCTGGCGTGGGTGCTATGGCACGGCGGCGAGCGGCCGGTCCGGGGGCTCGTCGCCGACGCGACGCCCTTGCTTGGTATGGCGCTGCTGCGGGGCAGCGAGATACGCATCGAGGCCATCGAAGGCGGCGAAGTCGAGATCCGCCCGGTAGCGGAGGTGTAGCCAGGGTGGCCGGAAGGAACGAACTGAACCTGGAGGGACGCCTGGCCCTGCACGCCTGGGCGAACCACCTCTTCGGCTACGGGAGCACACGGGAGATGCTCTCCGACCTGGAGCGGGCCGACGAGGGCTTCGACGGCGAGGGGCGGAGCGGCGTCTTCCACCGCCTGTCGTCGCAGAGTCACAGGTTGAAGCTGCCGCTCTCCGACCTGGAGCGCTACGACGGGAACGTCCGGCGGCACCTCGAAGCTATAAACCGCCGCCGGCCCGAGCCCGTGACGCTGCGCTACTTCCAGCACCTCGCGGCCCTATACGCCGAGGTCTTCCTGGACCGCTGGTCTTCGGACCGGGACGCGCTGGCGGAGGAGCTGAACGTCTTCGCGTCCCGGCTGGAGGAGCCGCTGGTCTTCACCGCGGACGACCTGGACAAGCTCGCGTTCTGGATGGCGACCGGCAGCGGGAAGACCCTGATCATGCACCTCAACTACCGGCAGTTCCTGCACTACGCCGGGGAGCCGCCGGACAACGTGCTGCTCATCACCCCGAACGCCGGGCTTACCGACCAGCACCTGGAGGAGATGCGCCTCTCCGGCATTCCGTGCGAGCGGTTCTCGGCGGAGGAGAGCGGTCTTGGCCTCGGCGCGCCTGAGACGGTGCGGGTCATCGAGATTACCAAGCTGCGGGAAGTGAAGAAGGGCAAGGGCGTGTCCGTGGACGTGGGTTCTTTCGAGGGGAGCAACCTCATCTTCGTAGACGAGGGCCACAAGGGCGCGGGCAACGACGCCCAGGCGAACACGGCCTGGCGCTCCCTGCGCAACCGGCTCGCCGAGAAGGGCTTCACCTTCGAGTACTCGGCCACCTTCGGGCAGGCCATCCAGGCTTCCAAGAGCCGGGATCTGGCCGAGGAGTACGGCAGGGCCATCCTCTTCGACTACTCCTACCGCCACTTCTACGGCGACGGTTACGGCAAGGACTTCCGCATACTGAACCTCAAGAACCAGGTCCCCGAGTACACGGACCTCCTGCTCCTCGGCAACCTCCTCTCCTTCTACGAGCAACGCCGTTATTACCGCGAGAACCGCGAAGCGCTCAAGGACTACGGCCTGCAGTCGCCGCTCTGGGTCCTCGTCGGGTCGAGCGTGAACAAGGCGGAGCAGAGCGACATCGGCAGGGTCGTCCGGTTTCTCCATCGGTTCCTCAAGAACGAGGGGGGCTGGGCCGTAGAGACCATCGAGAAGTTGCTGCGCGGCGAGAGCCCGCTCCGCGACAGCGGCGACAAGGACGCTTTCGCCGGGCGCTTCGAGTATCTGAAAGACGGCTCGACGGCGCGGGAGGTCTACGACGGCGTGCTGCGGGAGGTCTTTCACGCCGGGGCGGGGGGAGCCCTGCGCGTGGCGGATATCAAGGGTTCCGAGGGGGAGCTGGGGCTCAGAGCGTCGGGAGCGGAGCGGTACTTTGGCCTGATCTACATCGGCGACACGGCTGCCTTCAAGCGGTTGCTGGCGGCGGAGGCCCCGGAGATCGCCGTAGAGGACGACGCCATCGCGGGCGGGCTGTTCGGGGAGATCGACAGACCCGACTCGCGGGTCAACGTCCTCGTCGGGGCGAGGAAGTTCTTCGAGGGCTGGTCGAGCTGGCGGGTATCGAACATGGGCCTCTTGAACATCGGCAAGAGCGAGGGCTCCCAGATCATCCAGCTCTTTGGGCGCGGCGTGCGACTGAAGGGTCTGAACCTGTCCCTCAAGCGCAGCTCCTCCATCGGCGGGCCGGAGGACCACCCGGCCCACATCGGCCTGCTGGAGACCCTCAACATCTTCGCCATACAGGCCAACTACATGGCCGAGTTCAGGAAGTACCTGGAGCGCGAAGGCGTGGACCCCGGCGGGTACGAAGAGATAGCGTTCCGCATCCACAAGAAGGAAGACCTCATCGGAGAGAGGCTGTACTTCCCCGCCCTGCCGGATGACCGGGACTTCGCCGCCGAGCACCGCATCGTGCTGGACGAGAAGGAAAGGGTCACGGTCAACCTGGACCTCTCCATACGGGCCGAGAGCTTGAGGATGGGTGACGAGGGCGTCGCCACCACCGCCGCGAAGGCCGGGGAGGGGCGCGCCATCGGAGAACGCTACCTCTCCCTGCTCGACTGGGACAGGATGCACCTCGACCTCCTCGACTACAAGCGGACGAAGGGTTTGCACAACCTGATCATCCCGTCCGAAGCGCCACGCAGGATAATGGAACGGAAGGACCCCCCGGCCTACAACCTCGTCACGGACGACGCCCTGTTCGAGCCTCGCACCTTCGCCGGGGTCGCAGAGTTGCAAGAGGCCGTGCATCCATCTTGCGCAAGTACATGGACAGGTTCTACGGCGTTCGCCGCCAGCGTTGGGAGTCGGAGAACATGGTGCTCAGGGAGCTTACCGGCGACCATCCCAACTTCGCCGACTACACCGTCAAGATCAAAAACTCCGAAGAGAAGCTCGTCCGGGAGGTCAGGGCGCTGGCGGAGAAGACGAACGGTGCCTCGGACGGAGAGGCCGGGGACCTGCCCAACGTCTACTTCGACCGCCACCTCTACCAGCCGCTCCTCAAGGATCGCGGCGAGGTGGTAAAGGTCTCTCCGCCGGGCCTGGAGCCCAGCGAGGAGAAGTTCGTCGATGCCCTCAGGGACTATTGCGCGGGCAAGAACGGTGGACCGCCGCCGGGCACCAGGCTCTTCCTCCTGCGCAACCTCACCCGTGGCAAGGGCGTCGGCTTCTTTGGCGGCTCGGGCTTCTACCCGGACTTTATCCTCTGGGTAAAGAACCCGGACGGTTCGCAGAAGGTCGTCTTCGTGGAGCCGCACGGGATGCGCAACGACAACCCGCCACCCCGCAACGAGAAGGTGAAGCTGTACCTGTGGCTGGAGAACCTCTCCGACAAGATCGAAGAGAGAGAAGGCCCTAAAGGTGTCTTCCTCGACGCCTACACCATCTCCGCCACGCCGTTCCACGAGCTCAGCGAGAAGTGGGGGGAAGGCTGGACGCTGGAGAGGTTCGCAAGGAGGCACGTCCTCTTCGAAAACGACTTGCCATATACCATCTCTGTCCTGCTGGAACCGAGGGACGAGCTGCAACGCCGGGTCTCTGCCTCTTATCCGTCTGCGCTGGCCCATGGGTTCAAGGCGTTGATGAGCGTGGAAGATCCTAGAGACCTCTACAGGGAGCAGCTACGTTTCGCTGAAAACATACTGGCGTACCTCGCGTCGGTCTCCCTCTCTCTGTTGAGGGAAGAGGATCGGAAGGAAGCGGGCCTGGACCTCAAGAAGTACTGGTCGGGCGGTATATCTCCCGGAGACTGGAGGGAGATCGTCCGGCGTTGCTCGAAGGTCTTCGCGGGCTACAAAGACGTTTCACTCGCCAGAGCCATACAGAGGCTGAAGATCGGCTCGGAACAGAAGGGCTTCGGAAGGGACGTGATCGGGCTCATAAGGGCCAAGAACGACTTCAAGCACGACCGCGGACCGTCGGATCTCAACGAGACCATGACCGCATCGGACGAAGCACAGAAGATGCTGCGCCGGTGCATGGAAGCGCTGGCCTTTCTCGCCGATCACCCAATTTCCCAGGAGAAAGCTCCCAACGCTCGCGGCAACGGACCTCGCAAGGACGAATTGCTGCTGGACCCGGGCGGCGGGGGACAGGTCTCACTTTACCCGTTCGTCATACGCGCCGCCTGCCCGGATTGCGCCGCCGACGAGATCTACTTTATCGACGCCTGGGACACCCGAAAGGGAACAGTCTGCCTGAAGAGCTTCGAGCGGGGACACACGCTGAACAGCGCCGGGATCTCCGACGCCCTGATAGACTGGGACTGACCTCCAGCCCGGAACTATTCAACCCAGTAGCAGGTACAGGAGTGCCTTTTGGGCGTGCAGGCGGTTCTCGGCCTGGTCGAAGACGCGGCTCCTGGGACCGTCTATGACTTCGGCGGTCACTTCTTCTCCCCGGTGGGCGGGGAGGCAGTGCAGGAAGATGGCGTCTTCGGCGGCGAGGGACATTATCTCTTCGTCTATCTGGTACGGGGCGAATTTCTCCTTGCGCTCCCCGGCCTCGGACTCCTGGCCCATGCTGGCCCACACGTCGGTGTAGACGGCGCGGGCGCCGGAGACGGCTTCTTGCGGGTCTTCGGTGAGGGTCGGGGCGGCGCCCAGGGTTCCGGCGAGCGCGACTATCTCCGGGTCCGGGGCATGTCCGGGAGGGTGGGCGATGGTTAGCTCCGCGCCGGTGAGGGCGCAGGCTATGGCGAGTGAGTGGGCGACGTTGTTGCCGTCGCCGACGTAGCTGATCTTCACTCCTTCCAGTCCCCCGA
>JACCTS010000165.1 GCA_013812245.1 Rubrobacter sp. | reverse complement strand
CCGTCACGCCGCCCAACGGAAGACCGCCGGCCATGCTCTTGGCCGTGGTCACGATGTCGGGGATGACGCCTGAGTGCTCGATGGCGAACATCTTGCCCGTGCGGCCGTAGCCGGTCTGGACTTCGTCCACGATCAGGACGATGCCGTGCTCGTCGCAGATCTCCCGCAGCCGCTCAAGATAGAAATCGGGGAACGGCAGGAAACCGCCCTCACCAGAGACCGGCTCCACCACGATCGCTGCCAGGCTCCCCGGATCCACGACGCCCGTGAAAGCCCGCTCCAGCAGGTTGATGCAATCTCCCTGACAACCACCCGAGCAATCCTGCCGTGCGGGACAGCGGTACGGGTAAGGAGCAGGAACCCGGTAGACCTCCGTGGCGAACGGCCCGAAGCCCTTCTTGTACGGGTCCACCTTGCTCGTCATGGTCATCCCGAGCAGCGTGCGGCCGTGGAAGGCGTTCTCGAACACCATGATGCCGTTCCGGCCCGTGTGGTAGCGTGCGATCTTGACGGCGTTCTCCACAGCCTCGGCCCCGGAGTTGACGAACATCGTTCGCTTCTCGAAGTCGCCAGGGACCAGAGCGTTTAGCTTCTCCGCCAGCTCGATGTATGGCTCGTAGGGGACTACCGCGAAGCACGTGTGCGTCAGGCGCTCGACCTGCTCCTTGACCCGCTCGACAATCCGCGCATCCGTGTGCCCCACGTTCAAAACCCCGATGCCGCCCGTGAAGTCCACGAACGTGTTGCCGTCCGCGTCCGTCAACAGAGCACCGTGCGCCTCAGAGGCGTAGATAGGAAGAGCGTTCAACACGCCTGGGGGCGTCGCAGCCTTGCGCCGCTCCATCAGGGCTTTGCTCTTCGGGCCGGGTATCTCTGTCTTGATCCGCTTGGACTCCAGCATAGAGGCACCTACTTCCTGTCGTCTTGAGTCTTTCCAGTATACCTGCGATCCCCGTTCCCCTGCGACCAGACTCTACCCGCCTTCATCGCCCCTGGGTTCTCCCATACGCTCTTCCCAGGCCGCCGCGCTCTCCCCGGATGTAGGGCGCGTGAGGAGGCTCACCACGACGAAGACGATCAGGCTGGTCAGTTCAGCATACCGATGTAGATGGGCGAGTTAGCCAGGAGACCCCAGTAGCCAGCCCCTACCATGCCGGCGCAATACAGAAGCAGCACCAGATAGTCGAGCAGGTTACCCACCGTTCTTCCTGCGGAGTGCGATCAGGCTGAGGAAATCGTGGGCGATGTTCGCGGCGAGAAGGGCTGTGATCCCGGCCGGATCGTAAGCCGGGTACACCTCCACAACGTCGAACCCGACTATATCCAGCCCCACGAGCCCCCGCGCAAACTCCTGCGCCTCACGGCTGGTGTAGCCCCCGATCTCTGGCGTCCCGGTGCCCGGAGCGAACGCCGGATCGACGAAATCCACATCGAAGGAGACGTACGCCTTCGCGTCACCGATCCGCTCCCTGATGCGTTCGATGACGGCCGGGATACCGAGTTCACGCACCTCGTCCGTAGGGACCAGGTCGAAGCCCATCTCCCTCGCGTCGTTCCAGTCCCCGGCGTCGTAGATGGAGCCGCGCATCCCGACCTGGATGGAGCGCGAGGGGTCTAGCAGCCCCTCCTCCACGGCGCGACGGAACGGCGTACCGTGCGTGTGCTTCTCGCCGAAGTAGGCATCCCAGGTGTCGGGGTGCGAGTCGAACTGCACGAGCGCGAGCGGGCCATGAACCGCAGCAGCGGCCCGAAGCTCCGGCAGGGCGATGGAGTGGTCACCACCGAGGACAATCGGGACGACGCCTGCGCGGTGGATGGGTTCGAGGCTCTCCGCTATGCGTTCGTAGCTCGACTCGATGTAGCCGGGAACGACGGGAACATCACCGTAGTCGATTACAGAGAGGTAGTCGAAGATGAGCACGTCCAGGCTCGGGTTGTAGCGGCGGAGGAGGTGCGAGGCGCTGCGTATCCCTTCGGGGCCGAAGCGGGCGCCGGAGCGGAAGGTGGCGCCGGTGTCGAAGGGCGCCCCGACGATGGCGGCGTCGGCGTTTTCGAGGTCCTGGTTGTGGGGCAGGCGCATGAACGTGCGCACGCCGGAGAAGCGCGGCGTCTCGAAGGAGTCCGCCGGCTCGTAGCGGGTCAGGGGTTACTCACCTCTCTTCGGGAATCAAGATCCAGCCTCCGACTCCCTCCCGATCTCCGACTCCCTCCTGGTCTCGGACTCTCTTATCACCTCGGAGGGATCCCTCTGCGGGGGTCCGAACGTCTTGCGTAGCATGTAGGCTATCAGCATCACGCCGAGGCTTATAAGGCTCGCTATCAG
>JACCTS010000460.1 GCA_013812245.1 Rubrobacter sp. | reverse complement strand
AGATCACCTGGGGCAAGGACACCGTAAAGCGGTGGAATAAGGCCCACCCGAAGGAGAAGGTGACGGGACAGGAGATACCCGCAGGGGAGAGCTCTGAGGCCGTGATCCAGGCCGCCATCACCGCTGGCAACGCTCCCTGTCTGGTCTGGAACGTCGCCCCGGCTGCCGTCCCCCAGTTCCAGCGGGCCGGAGGACTGGTCCCCCTGAACAGCTTTGACGGCGGTGCGAAATACGCAAGTGAGCGCGTCGGGGATCGTGTGGATCAGTACGTCTCTTCTGACGGAGACCTCTACCAGCTCCCATGGAAGAGCAACCCGGTCATGATTATCTACAACAAGGAACTGTTTCAGGAAGCCGGCCTGGACCCGGAGAACCCAAAGCTCGCCACCTACGACGAGTTCATGAGCACGGCGAGGACCATCAACTCCGAGCTGGACATCGCCCCGATCTGGCCTTCTGCGGACCAGACGTTCTACCAGGCCTGGTTCGACTACTACCCGACCTTTATCGCCGCCACGGGCGGAGATCAACTGGTGGAAAACGGCAAAGCGCAGTTCGATTCGGCTACGGGTCTGGAGGTCGGAGAGTTCTGGCGCTCGATGTACGAGGACGGACTTATCCCGCAAGAGTCCTCCCCTGTGGACGCCTTCGCCGAGGAGGAGAGCGCGATGAGCATAGTGGGCCCCTGGGCCGTCGCGGTCTACGAGGACCTCGACTGGGGCGTCGTCCCCGTCCCAACCCCTGACGGGAAAGCGCCGCAGGATATATACACCTTCTCCGACGCCAAGAACGTTTCGATCTTCTCCGCCTGCAAGAACCAGAAAACGGCCTTCGACTACATGAAGTTCGCGACCTCCGAGCAGAGCGACGGCCGGCTGCTGGAGATGACGGGCCAGATGCCGCTGCGAGAGGATATCGAAGGGACGTACGCCGATTTCTTCGATGAGAACCCACTCTACGCGACTTTCGCGGAGCAGGCCTCTCGCACGGTCGAGGTGCCCAACGTGGAGAACTCCGTCCAGATGTGGGAGAACTTCAGGGGTGCGTACTCGGAGTCGGTGATCTTCGGCAAGGAACCCGTCGATGAAGCCTTCTCGACTTCGGCCAAGGATGTCGAGGAGCTCGTCAAGGGACAGGGGCGGTGACAGGGGCTGCGAGGTACATCGGATACCTCTTCATCCTTCCGTATCTGATCTTCCTGGGGCTCTTTCTGGCCTTCCCTTTAGGCTTCGCGGTGTGGATGAGCTTCTACGATTACTTCTTCACCGCGCCGGGCGCACAGGTGGAGCGCCCCTTCCTCGGGCTCGGAAACTACAGTGAACTCCTCCTGCGTGATGAGACTTTCCACACGACGCTAGGCAACATCATCGTTTTCATCGCCGTCAACGTGCCGCTTACAGTGGTGTTGGCACTCGTCCTGGCAGCGGCGCTCAACGCGAGGCTGCCGGGCCAGACTTTCTTCCGCACCTCTTACTACCTTCCCTACGTCACCGCCAGCGTCGCCGTCGTCGCGGTCTGGGGGTACCTCTTCTTCACAGACGGCCTCGTGAACCTCGTCCTTGGCGGCCTCGCGCCACGTCCCTCGTGGCTCGTCAACGAGTTCTGGGCCATGGTCGTTATTGCCCTTCTGGTCACCTGGAAGCAGCTAGGCTACTACGTGCTCCTCTATTTGGCAGCCCTGCAGAACGTTCCCCGCCAACTCTACGAGGCCGCCGATGTGGACGGAGCAGGGGCACTGGGCAAGTTCTGGAACGTCACCTTACCCGGCTTGAGACCGGTCACGCTACTCGTTGTGATCCTCTCCACGATCATCGGGGCAAACCTGTTCACCGAGCCTTACCTCCTGACCAATGGTGGCGGTCCCGTGGACCAGACCCTCTCCCCCATCCTCTACATGTACCAGGTAGGCATCGAGCAGGCCGACGCCGGCTACGCGGCGGCCATCGGCGTCATGATGTCCATCATCGTGCTCGGCATCGCCGCCACGCAGAGGTTCGTCCTGGAGCGCGAATGACCAAGCCCCCCACCCCGGCGAGCCGCCGACGCTCGTTCGGGCGTGTGGCCGGCTTCCTGGTCCTGTGTTTCGGCGCCTTTCTTTTCGTCTTCCCCTTCTACTACATGGTCGTCGGGGCCTTGCAGGCGGAGCCGGACGCCGGTATCTCCGGGGCCTTCCCGAGCCCAGGAGACCTGTCGCTAACCAACTTCCAGAACATAAACGAGCGGGTCCCGCTCTTCAGGGCGCTCCTCAACTCCGTTGTCTATACGGGGGGCGTGATCCTTGGCACACTCCTCATCGGAATCCTGGCCGGCTACTCGCTCTCGCAGCTTCGATGGCGGGGACGTTCGCTCGTGCTCAATCTGGTCCTCCTCACGCTCATCATCCCGTTCCAGCTCCTCATGATCCCGATGTACGTCATGATCGTGCGCGGTTGGGGTTTGGGAGATTCTTACCTCGGTATGATCCTCCCCTTCCTGGTGAACTCGACCGCCGTGTTCATCTTCCGTCAGTTCTTCATGCAGCTCCCCGAAGGCATGCTCGACGCGGCGCGCGTAGACGGCGCTGGCGAGCTCAGGATCCTGACGCGCATAGTGCTCCCCCTCTCCAGGCCGGCCATCCTGACCGCGACCCTGATCACGTTCATCGGCCCGTGGAACGAGTTTCTCTGGCCCTTCCTGGTCACCAAGCAGACCGAGATGCAACCGCTGGCCGTGGCCCTCGCTAACTACATCTCCGCCATCGCCGCGACCC
>JACCTS010000449.1 GCA_013812245.1 Rubrobacter sp. | reverse complement strand
CCCCGCGGGTTCGGGCCACGCGGGCCCTCCGACCGGGCGCGCTGGTGCTGAGCGAATGCCGTTTATCCCGGCGAGGCCAGCGGCGTGTCTCGCTGGCTTTGCGCAAGGGTGCGCAAGATGGGGTCCTGGCGGCCCGACCCGCCGCGATCCTCCGCCAGAGCGTTGTATACTCTACCGTCGTGTTGCGGAAGTTTCGCGGATGGGCAAGCGTCGGGGCGCTAAGGCGGCGCCCGGGCTCGCGGCGCGTTCCGGGTGCCGGCGGCCTGCTAGCGGCGCTCCTGATCGTCGCGCTGCTGCTCTGCCACGGATTATTCGGTTTCGCGCACCAGGTCTCCGCGTGTGGCCTGTGCGGGCCAGCGGAGTCGCCGGGGCTCCACTACGGGCCCGCCGCGGACCTGGGAGGCAGCGCGGGCGGACTCTCGGAGGACGGTGCGGCGGGTGGGCTGGGCTCGACCGTATACTTCGCCGCCATGATTGCGCTCTTCGGCACGGGGCTCCTGGGGCCGCTTTTCCGTGCGGCGAGAGGGTACGAGGCCGCCCCTACGGTGATCTTCCGCTGGCCGCGGTCGCCGGCCCTCACCCGCTACCCGCGGGGACTCTCGCCTCCCCTCTTGCAGGCGTTCCGGCTGTAGGCTGCCCCGCCCCGCGATGCAGCGGGGACGCGGCGCGTAGGTCGGTAGGTCCAGAGTATAGAGAGGTACTCCAATGAAAGCATTGAAGGGATTCCGACTGCCAGGGCTCCTGCTGGCCGTCATGCTGGTGCTCGCCTCCTGCGGGGGCGGCGCGACAGCCGGCGGTGGCAAGGAAGACGGCGGCATGCAAGGCATGGACCACGGATCCATGGACGGTGGCAAGAAGGGTGGGGGGGGCATGCAGGGCATGGACCATGGATCCATGGGGTCCATGGGCGACGAGATGATGGCCCGCCAGATGGTCTCGCCCAAGGGAGAGTACTCGGACAAGGCGTTCATAGACGCCATGGTCCCGCACCACGAGGGCGCAATAGAAATGGCCAAGGTCGCGCTGAAGAACGCCCAGCACGAGGAGATAAAGCGGCTTGCCCGAGACATCGTGGGCGCCCAGGAGGCCGAGACAAAGAAGCTCGGTGAAATTCGGGAGCGGGAGTTCGGCTCGGCCGAGTCCCCGTCGGGCATGTCCGACATGGACATGCAGATGATGGGGATGACCGACCCTCAGAAGCTCGCGAAAAAGAGGCCGTTCGACCGGGCGTTCATAGACGCGATGATCCCGCACCACGAGTCGGCGATGGCGATGGCCAAGGTGGCCCTCGAGGAGAGCGAGAACGGGGAGATCCGCGGTATCGCCGAGGACATCGTGGGCGCCCAGAAGCGCGAGATCGCGCAGATGCGTTCCTGGCGCCAGCAGTGGTACCCGGAGGGCTAGCAGGCTAGCCGAGCATACCCCAGACGGTCCCCGGACCGATGACCGGGCGAGCGACCTCAGAGCTGGAGCGCCGAAGCGGGCCGCCCATCGCGGAGATCGTGACCCCGCTGCTCTGGCATTCGCGCTCGCGGGCAGCGGCGCGAGCTCCTGCCTATCCCTTCGGCACCTCACGGGTCGCTGCGATCAGCCTGCCGACCACGGCTCGGAGCGTCGTTGACCCTCCGGAATCTCAGCGCCCGCCTCCACGGTGTCCCGTGAGGGAAACGGATCGACGAGGGGTCGCGGGCAACTGGCTTTCGGGATGGTCGAGAGGGCGGACGAGTGGCGGGATAGCGCCACCGTAGGCAACTCCTTCGACAACGAGCAGACGTGGCAGAGGAGGATAACGACTTGAGCAGAAAGACCGGCGGTAAGGTCACGCGGCGAGGGTTTCTCGAGGCGATGGCCGGCGGGGCGGCATGGCTTGCGCTGGGGGGCTCCCTGGGTTGCGAGCCCTCGGCCGGGCCCCGCGCCAGCGCCTCGTCCGTCCCCCGCGAGCGGGCGTGGGCCTTCCGCACTCGCCCCGACCTCAGGCCCCCAGGCATCAGGGTGACCACCCCGGCCGGCGGCGTGGCCCCCGGGTACGTGTTCTGCGCGCCGAAGAACGGCCCCGACGAGGTCGGCCCCGGCCAGGACGGGTGCCTGATCCTGGACAACACCGGTCAGCCGGTTTGGTTCAGACCTCTGTGGAGAGAAGACTGGGACGTGATGGACTTCAAGCTGCAGCGCTACCGGGGGGAACCCGTGCTTACCTGGTGGGAGGGCCCTCACACCGGCTACGGGCGGGGCGAGTTCGTGATAGTCGACGAAGCGTACCGGGAGGTGGCGCGCGTTCGGGCCGGGAACTCTTACGAGGCCGACCACCACGAGTTCCAGATCACTGACCAGGGTACCGCCCTCTTCGACATCTACGGCCGGACCTCCGCGAACCTTTCCTCCTCCGGCGGTCCGAAGGACGCCACGGTGCTCGAGGGGATCGTGCAGGAGGTGGACATCGAGAGCGGGGAGGTGCACTTCGAGTGGCACAGCCTGGAGCACGTGAGCCTCGCAGAGTCCTACGTCAAGCCCTACGACTACTTCCACATAAACTCCGTGGACGTGGACCGCGACGGCAACCTGCTCATCTCCTCCCGCACCACCTGCACCGTCTACAAGATTGACCGCAACAGCGGTGAGGTCATATGGCGCCTTGGCGGCAAGAAGAGCGACTTCGAGATGGGCCCGGGCGTCCGTTTCGCCTACCAGCACGACGCCCGCCGGCAAGCCGACGGCACCATCACCATCTTTGACAACGGCAACGTGAACGTGGTCGAGCAGTCGCGCGGCATCGTAACTATTCAGCCGGGTAGCTGAGAGAGCAGTACTTGGATTGGATGGATGGCACGTCACAGCGTATCATGCTCCTACCTTATGATGACTCGCGAGAACATCCTAGCGGTGTATGAGAAGGGTCCCGACGCCGTCGTCGAGCTCGTAGAACTCCTCTTCGCTCAGATCGACGAGCAGCAAGAGATGATCGACGCTCTTACCCTGCGGGTCAACGAACTCGAGGATCAGCTAGCCAAGAACAGCCGAAACTCTTCCAAGCCTCCCTCAAGCGATGGATTCGCCAACAAGCCTAAACCAAAGAGCCTCAGGGCCAAGGGCGCCAACAAGCCCGGCGGGCAGAAGGGTCACCCGGGCTCGACGCTCTCGTTCGTTGAGAACCCCGATCGCATCATCTCTCATGCTCCGAAAGGGTGTGAAGGATGCGGGATGCTCGGCGGGGGCGGCGAGATGGTTTTGGGTTGCGAGCGCAGGCAGGTGGTGGACGTGCCACCTCTGGCGTTGGAGGTAACCGAGCATCGGGCGCGACGAGAGCGGTGCATGGGATGCGGACGGATCAACACGTCCCGGTTCCCTGCTGAGGCTAGCTTGGCTGGGGTAAGCTACGGGCCTCGCATCAAGGCTCTGGGCGTGTACCTGATGGGCTACCAGTTGCTCCCCTACGAAAGGACGCGGGAGTTGCTTTTGGACCTGTTCGGCTCTCCCGCTCCGGGGGTAGGGACGCTGCACTCGAACGTCAAGAGCTGCTTCGCGGGGCTGGAGGGCTTCGAAGAGTGGATCAAGGAGAGGCTCTCTGAGGCGGAGGTCGCCCACTTCGATGAGACGGGGCTTAGGGTGGGAGCATCGGGGGCGTGGGTTCACGTCTCTAGCACACGGGATCTGACGCACTACGCGCTTCACGCTAAACGTGGCTCGGAAGCTACGCAGGAGATAGGGATCCTGCCAACGTTTGGGGGCGTGGCGGTGCATGACGGATGGAGCGCCTACCGCGCCTACGACGAATGCCAGCATGCGCTATGCAACGCTCATCACCTCAGAGAGCTGACCTTCGTCGAAGAAGAGCAAAAGCAGGAGTGGGCGGGGAGGATGAAGGAACTGCTCAAGGAGATCGAGGATGAGGTTCGCAAGGAGGCCGCGTCGGGAGGGGTTGGGCTGTCGAGCGAGAAGTTGCGCGAGTTCGAGGGTCGCTACGAGGGGATGGTTCGAGCGGGGCTTAAGGCGAACCCGCCGCCCGAGAGGACGGGCAAGAGGGGGAGGCCGAAGCAGAGTAAGGGCAAGAACCTGGTGGATCGGCTGGAGAAGCAGCGAGGATGGGTACTTAGGTTCATGAAGGACTTCGGAGTGCCGTTCGACAACAACCAGGCGGAGCGAGACGTGCGAATGGTGAAGGTGCGCCAGAAGATCTCTGGCGGGTTCCGCACGAACGAGGGAGCGGAGGCATTCTTACGCATCCGGAGCTACATCTCGACGGTGAGAAAGCAGGGCGAGAACGTGCTCGCTGCGCTGGAGGGTGTCCTCGTAGGCAAGCCGTTCATCCCCCACGCTGCTGAATAGTTACGTCCGACATTTGTTTGTCCGACGCGCCCTTCTTATTTCTCAGATGCCAGACGAGCGTAGCTTGGCGGATGGCTCGCTCCTGCTCCTTCGTTGATAGACCTGTCATAGGCTGTAGCGCGGGTTTCTAACTCAAGCGGAGCAGCCCGCGCTGCGCCTCCTTTCTCTAGGTCCCGCCAATTCTAACCGGTCGACGCCGCTCTCGGAGAGTAGGGCACAAACCCTGAGGTCCCCCGTGTTTGTAGTTTGGCAACAATACGGTGATCATCATCATCGGCGTCCTTGCCGCCATCGCGATACCCGCATTCCTCGCCCAGAGGGAGCAGGCTTGGGAGGCCGCGGCCCAGAGCGACCTCAGGAACGCCGCAGCGGCTGCCACGTCGTGTGCTGTCCCGGATGACGGCGACTTCACGGCCTGCGACACCGTGGGCGAGCTCACCCCATTCGGCTTGAGGCAGACCGACGGTGTGACCTTAACCATGGTCGGAGACGCCGACTCGTGGTCGGGCGAGGCGACGCACACCCTCGATGACGGCACCGTCTACGAGTTCGACACGGCGACCACCTCGCGGGTTCAGTGCCAGGCGGGTACTCCAGACTGCTAATCTAGGGTAGACGCGACTGGCCTAGCCAGTTCACTTACCGGGCGCCCCTCTGGGGGGCGCCCTTTTCATAACCGAAAGGCGCAAGCAAATATGGTGGTCAAAGCAGACAACGCAGACACGATACGAGCAGATATAGCAGTCCTCAGGAGCGAAAGGGCTTACGAGAGATACGGCTGGGTGATCCTATCGGTGAGCGCCCTGCTTGGTATCTTCGCCGCCGTGGTGACGACCCTGCCGCCACTCTCCTGGTTTACGGATCCACTGTACTCACCCACCTATTCGATCATGGGGGCGTGGGGAGTTACCTGGGTGGGTTTCGAACTCCTCGCGCTGGTCATGATC